>JAFAHH010000328.1 GCA_019237355.1 Acetobacteraceae bacterium
CAGTTGGCCTTGTTGGAACTCGAGCCCGGCGTCCAGCCAGCGGAGGTCGAGGACGCAAGCCTGCGCCAACCCCTGGATCTAACGTTACGTAAGACGCGCAAGGCCGCCGCGCATCCGGGCCGGCAGGCGTTGCCGGCCCACTTGCCGCGGGTGGAGCGGATCATCCGCTGCAGCCCCGACCAGTGCATCTGTGCGCAGTGCGGCCGCAGCACCGACGTCATCGGCTACGAGACCAGTGAGCAACTGGATTTCGAACCGGCCAAGCCCTTTGTGTTAGTGACCAAACGCGAGAAGCGCGCCTGTAAAGATTGCGAAGAGCAGGGCGTGCAGACGGCGTTGCTGCCGGCGCGCATCATCCCCAAGGGCTTGGTCAGTGATCGCGTCATCATTGACACGGTGGTCAACAAATACTGTAATTTTCTACCCCTCTACCGCCAGAGCGTCATCCTGCAGCGCGAGACGGGGCTGGAGCTCTCGCGCGCGACGCTTTGCGGTTGGGTCATGACGGTGGGCGAACTGCTGCTGCCCGTCAGCGGGGCGATGCGCCTGGAACTGTTGCGCAGCGACTACCTGCAGGCCGACGAGACGCCGGTGGACGTGCAATCCGGACGGACCAAAGGCAAGAATCATCAGGGTTACCTGTGGGAGTATGGGCGGCCAGCCAGCACGGTGGTGTTCGACTTCCGCATGGACCGCAGCGCCGCCGGGCCCGAACAGTTCCTGGCCGGCTTTGCGGGGCTGCTGCAGACGGATGGCTACGCCGGCTACGGCCCGGTGGGCGCCCCCGGGTTAGTGCACGCCGGTTGTTGGGCGCATGCGCGCCGCTACTTCTACGAGGCGGTGCAACTCAACGGCCAGGACGTGGTGGCCATCGGCATCGTTGTAGAGATCAACAAACTGTTTGAGATTGAAGCCGAGCTCAAAGCCTTAGGGCTGGAGGGGCCGCAGCGGCTGGCCGTGCGCCAGGAGCGCTCGGCGCCGATTGTCGACGGGCTCAAAACCCGCATCGAGGCGGCCGCCCAGGCGACTCTGCCCCGCAGCGCGCTGGGCAAAGCCTGCAAGTACGCCCTGGGTCGCTGGACCGCCTTGAGCCGCTTCCTGATCTACGGGCAACTGGAGTTATCCACCAACCTGGCCGAGAACTCGATTCGGCCAATCGCGCTGGGGCGCAACTAGGAGAAGGTCGGAATTAGGCAAAGGTCAACACCGAGACCACGTGATTTTGGCGGATGCGCACTGATTTAGGCCAGCGCGGCAACACGCCCCACCTTTGCATAATTAGAGCTTATCGAGGAAGTCTAACAGACTCGCTCGAGGCTTGAACCGGGCGCGTTTTGTCTTCGGCGGTTGCAACCGTCGCAACGCCTTTTCCTTCATGAGCAGATCGGCCTCGATGTACTGATGGGTGGTGGCAGGATCTTCATGACCTAACCAAAGGGCGATCACCGGCGCCGCCACCCCGGCTTGCAGCAAATGCATCGCCGTCGCGTGACGCAGGGTATGGGGGCTAATGCGCCGATGACGCAGCGAGGGGCAGGTGGCCTGAGCGGCTTGCACGTGCAACCGCAGCCGTTGCTGAACGGCCGTCCGCGTCATCGGGCCACCGAAGCGGTTGGGCAGCAACGGTTGCTCGGCTTTCAAACCGGTCCGCTTCAGCCAAGCCCGGATGTGCTGGGCGGTTTGCTTCCAGAGGGGCACCCGGCGTTCTTTGCGCCCTTTGCCCCGTAACTGCACGGCGCGATAGTCCTCCCGTTGGACGTCTTGCACCCGCACCGAAAGGATCTCCGACACGCGGGCGCCGGTGTTATACATCAGCAGAAAAAGCAGGTGATCGCGGCGTCCGCTCCAGGAGTGGTCCATGGCTTGCAACAGGGCCTGCATTTCCTGTTCCGAAAGGAAGCCCAGCAGCGGCCGGGCAAAGCGCTTCAAGGGAATGGCCAGGATCCGCTGGGTCTGGGCGAGCAGTTCGGGCCCGGCGCAGGCGCCGGCGTAGCGGAAAAACGAGCGCAGGGCGGCCAAGCGCAAGTTGCGGGTCCTCACCGAGTTACCCCGCTTCTCTTCCAGGTGGCGCAGAAAGGCGAGCACCTGAGCGGCCGTCAGATCGGCAAACGTCAATTGCTCGGGCCGCTTGCCGCACGCCTGCTGAAGGAAGCTCAGCAGCAGACGGAACGTATCGCGATACGTGCTGACAGTTCGCGGGCTGACGTCGCGTTGTTGGATCAGGTAGTCGCAAAAGAAGGCCTGCACCAGCTGCGCAAACCGTTCGGGCGTGTTTATCGGCGAGGGGCACATGTTCGGCTCGGAGGTTTGAATCGTCGGGCCGTGGCGGCCAAGAGCTCCGGCGTGGCCGACAGGTACCAGTAGGTGTCCGACACCCGCTCGTGCCCCAGGTAGCGCGATAGCCAGTCCAGGCGGTCCTCAGCGCCAGCGCGGCGGGAGCGCCATTTGAACAGCACCCGGCAGGCAACGGTAGGGCGCAGGTCATGTAGACGCGGGCGTTGGCCGTTTTTGACCCAGCGCAGCTGCTGGGTCAGCTTTCGAAACGTGGTCCGCACGGTCGAGTAGGGCAAGCGATGGCCGGAGCGGTTGACGAAGAAAAACGCCGCTTCCGGGAAGCGCTTGGTTCGCCGCGCGGCATACCGTTGCAAAGGCGGTAACGCCGAGGGGTGCAGCGGGACCAAACGGCAGCGGCGCCGCTTGCTGGCCGTCACGGTCAAGACGCCCTGCTTGAGATCGACCGCCTCGATGCGTAAGCCCAGCGCTTCAGAAATGCGTAAGCCCGTACAGGCCAGCAGCCCAAACAGAGTGGCATAGGTGTGCAACGCCCCATCCCAGGGCAACTGACGCGCTGCAGACACGAGCGCCTTCAGTTGGGCGCAAGAATACACGTACGGGGCTTTGCGCCGATGGGCCGGCCCAAAGAGATGCCTGGCGGGAATTTCGGTCCGAGGCTCGAAGATTTTGCAGTAACGCCCAAAGCCAATCAGCACCTCGATGCGGCGCGCCCAATACAGCCGATCGGCCTTGGCCGGCAGGCGGGCCCAGCGCGCGGCCAACGCCGCGGTGAGCGGCCCGCGATGGCCCGATTGATCGGCGAAGCGGGCGAAGTTGAGCAACATGCCCCCTTCAATGCGCAACGCATAGCCCAGCGCCCGCCGGTAACTCAAATACGCTTCGACCCGCGTCTGCATGGAATCCGAGGCCTTCATGAACGAGCTCCTGGCCAGGGCAGGGCGACCTGCCGCAATTGCGCCACATTCACCCGGGCATAACGGGCGGTGGTATCAAAATGCTGATGGCCCAGGACATCGGCCACCTCTTTGAGCGAGGCGCCCCGGGCGTGCAATCGGGTGGCAAAGCTATGGCGCAGTTGATGCGGGCCACCCCCGCTCAGGCCGCTGCGGGCCAGGGCCCGGCGCACGGCCCCGCGCAGCCGTTCCGGCGTCAAGGGCTGGCCGACGGGCAAGCGGTGACAAAGGAACACCCGTCGGCTCGGGGAAGCCGGACGGCCCGTGCGCAGGTAGGCCACGATCGCCTTGGCCGCCACGGGCGGCAAGGGCAGCAGCCGTTCCCGGCGTTGCTTGGTTTTACGAAGCATCACGGTGCCCGCGCGCCAATCGAGGTCCTCCAGGCAGAGGGCGACGACCTCGGAAGTCCGCAGCCCCAGATCCGTCAGGAGCCGCAGGATGGCGAAGTCCCGTTGGCCTGAAGGGCAATGGCGATCCACGCTTTTGAGCAAGGCACGGCATTGGGTTGGGGTCAGGACCTTGGCAGGCGGCGACTGCTTCCAGTCCGGCACCGTTGGCCAAGCCTGCACCAGACCGGACCGACACCGGCCTGCAAACTCCAGAAAATAAACCAGGCTGCGCAGAGAGCCGACCATCACGCCGACCGAGGCCGGCTTGAGTTGTGCAGCGCG
>JAFAHH010000508.1 GCA_019237355.1 Acetobacteraceae bacterium
TTATTGGCTCGACTATACTGAAATTCCGTGCCACAAAGGCCTGTGATTCTGTATGCGGGAAGTACAAGAACGGCGGCATTCAATTCGATATCGGTTTGTTTTGCCCTCGGTTACCCTGTAGGCTCATCATTTTCGCGAATTCTGCCCTATAACCTGGGCCATGGCGGCTGCTGGTATTTGGAGTGACAGCCGCGCCTCACGCCGAATCCGATTCTCGCCCCGCGATGCAAACCTCCTTCTCGCCGGTCATACCAGCCGGACGCAAGCTCCGCGTGGTTGGCGATGTGCATGGTGACGCGAACGCGTTCGCGTTTGCGGCAGCAACCGACCGCTTCATCGTGCAGCTCGGTGATCTGACTGATTACGGGCCAGACAGCCCCGGCGCGCTGCAAATAATGTTTCGCGTCATTGACGAAGGGCGCGGGCTGTTCCTGCTCGGCAACCATGATTACAAGCTGGCGCGCGCGCTCCAGGGGCAGCCAGTCCATATAGGCCCGGCACTCGCAGCGACGATCGGCCAGCTCAATAAGGCGCTCCGCGAGCGGACAGTAACCGAGATCGCCCGCGCTCCCTCGTGGCTAATACATAAGAGGCTGGTGTTCGTGCACGGTGGTTTCCATACCGCCATGCTAACCGAACCATCGCCGCTCGGCTTGCGGCGTCCTGAAGGTCCTATCGCCCGCGCTTTATTCGGGGAGCCTACCGGCCGGATGCAAGCCGATGGCTTCCCCGAAAGGAGCCTACGCTGGGTAGACCGGATTCCGGCGGGGCTGACCGTGTACTGTGGGCACGATCAGCGCAGTATGGATGGCCGGCCCTATGTGCGTCGGGGGGCCGCAGGCGGCAGGGCGATATTTCTCGACACCGGCGCTGGGAAGGGCGGGCATCTCTCCTGGATCGACCTTGGATGATGCTTCGAACAACTATGTCTGGTCATCGGGCTGCCAATCGCCAAGCGCCGAGGACAAGAATGGGGATGACCACGAGCGCAATCTGAATGGCTGTCACCGGGTAGCTTTTTAATGAGCGACAAAATCGCGGGCGAATGGCAAAATTAGAAAGACCATGCGCCAGCTCCTGCTTATGAGGCACGCCAAGTCGTCCTGGGATGACCCGAACTTGCCCGACCACGCCCGGCCGCTGAATGCACGAGGTCGCCGGTCAGCGGCAGCGATGCGGCGGGCGATGCGAGAACTCGCGCTGACTCCAGAGATCGTTTTGGTGTCCTCGGCGCGGCGCGCGCTCCAGACCCTGGAGGCGCTCGAGCCGTGGGACGAGACTCCGTTGATCGAGCCAATGGACACGCTATATCTGGCGACCGCGCCACAAATGCTTCGCATTCTGCAGAGCGTCGCTGAGACGGCCCGCAGCGTAATGATAATCGGACACAATCCAGGGATCCACGATCTGGCGATCGTGCTTGCGGATGCCCGCAAGACGGACGCGGACAAGATCGCAAGCCGTGTGGCTGAGCGTTATCCGACTGGTGCGCTTGCGGAGTTCAGCGTTGTCCGGCCCTGGTGGCAAGTTGGCGAAGGCGGTGCCCGGCTCGTGCGATTCGTGGCGCCGCGCGATTTGCCTGAGCGCGCCGCCTCCTCTTGAGCGCCGCGGCATGAGGGATGCCGGAAAGCCTGAATCGTCGCTCTCAAAATCGAGGCCTAGGAGCCGTAAGGCTTCGCCCTGAAGCCATCATGCTAAGACCATTTCAGCCTGACCGGATCGCGTGAACATGATCGCTTGACGTTTGGCTTAGGGTTTTTTGAACCAGTCCCGCGGGCGAAATGGGAAATGGCCAGATATTCACGGAAGCTCAGTAACGACCTCTCGTTCCCCACGCCGATGCTGAGTACGCGCCAACCGGCGTTGCAGATCTGCCCGCTTCGCCATACGCTTGTCTAATCCTGATCTGGGAGTTGCGCGGGCGAAAGGCGGGCCCGGGTGATGACCTTTACAAGAAAGGGTGCAGCATGAGCGGCAAAGACCCAAACTCCATCACGATTACCGTAGAAGGCTCGAACCGGTCTGCGAGCCTGCCTGTTCTCAGCGGCACGATCGGCCCCTCAGTGGTCGATATCCGGAAGCTGTACAATCAGCTTGGGATGTTCACCTATGATCCGGGTTATGGCGGCACGGCGGCGTGCGAGAGCAAAATCACGTATATCGATGGCGATGCCGGGATCCTTTTGTATCGAGGTTACCCGATTGAGCAGCTTGCGGAGCAATCCACGTTCCTTGAGACCGCCCATCTGCTATTGAATGGCGAATTGCCGAACGAGATGCAGAAGCACGAGTTCGAAATGGGTGTAATGCGCCACACTATGGTGCATGAGCAGCTCCGGCAATTCTATAACGGGTTCCGGCGCGATGCTCACCCTATGGCTCTTATGTGCGGCGTCGCCGGTGCGCTTTCGGCCTTCTACCATGACAGCCTCGACATCAACGACCCAGAGAGCCGGAGGATCAACGCCTTTCGGCTGATCGCGAAAATGCCGACGATCGCGGCGTGGGCCCACAAATACAACATCGGCCAGCCGTTCATGTATCCGCGCAACGACTTAGATTACGCGGCAAACTTCCTGTATATGTTCCACGCGGTCCCGGCCGAGACCTACCATTCCAATCCGGTTCTGGCCCGGGCAATGGACTTGATTTTAATCTTGCATGCCGATCATGAACAAAACGCCTCAACCAGCACCGTGCGGCTTGCCGGCTCGACGGGCGCCAATCCGTTTGCCTGCATAGCGGCGGGGATTGCCAGTTTGTGGGGCCCCGCGCATGGGGGCGCCAATGAAGCCGTACTTAAGATGCTGGGCGAGATCGGCCATAAAGACAACATCCCTGATTTCATCGCCAAGGTAAAAGATAAGCATAGCCACGCCCGGCTGATGGGCTTCGGCCACCGGGTCTATAAAAATTACGACCCACGGGCAAAGATCATGCAACGCACCTGCCACGAGGTGCTGGCCGAACTCGGTATCAAGGATGATCCGCTGCTCGACCTAGCTGTGGAACTCGAACACATCGCCCTCCACGACCCGTATTTCGTTGAGCGTAAGCTCTATCCGAATGTGGACTTCTATTCCGGAATAATCTTGAAGGCGATGGGTTTTCCGACCAGCATGTTCACAGCAATATTCGCGGTGGCGCGGACAGTCGGCTGGGTTAGCCAGTGGCGCGAAATGATTGAGGACCCGGAGGTACGAATTGGCCGTCCGCGCCAGCTCTACACGGGCCCGACCCAGCGCGATTACGTGCCCATAGATAGGCGCTGAAGATCGTAGTCCTCCAGGGCTTGCAGCCATCAAGTCTAGAGCGCTGCAGTCTGACTGGGAGCGCTCGAGCAGTTAGGTTTTTCGGCAGACTGCTAGCGCGTCATGCATGAGGTCACGCGGTCGAGGTGGTTGACCCGACCGAGCCGGGGCTCCGGGACGTCTTGGCCGCAACTTTTCCGCGCGCGTGAGCATCCTCTATAAAAGGGCCTTCAGGAAAGCAGGCAAGCAGTATTGACGGAAAACGAACTGCCGGACCGGGAGACGCGAGCCAAGCGCTATCTCGAGCACGATTTGCGGGGCCAGCGGGACTGGTACAGCAAGCGTGCTTCGCGCTTCAAATCGCGGGTGCAGATTGTGGGGATGGCGGTCGTAAGCGCCGGCGCGCTCACCATGTTCCTGCAGGTGTTCAATGGGGCGCCTTGGGTTCCGATGCTGACCGCGTTCTTTGGCGCTGTCGTGAGCCTGGCCGAGGGATGGCGGCAAATCGCGCGCTACGACGAGACCTGGCCAGCTTACCGCCTCGCCAGCGAACGTATCAAACGCGAGCAGCGGGTTTATGTAAATGGCGCGGGCGCATATCGCGGACTGACGGACGAGACCGATGCGTTTCTGCGGTTCGTCGAGAATGTCGAAGCGATCATCGCCGAGGAGCAGCGTATTTATTGGCAAAAGCGAGAAGAAGGTCCGGCTTCGGGCCGGAAGGATGAGCCCGGGAAGCAGGCGCCGGGCCAGGCAGGTCCGCAATGAAACAGTTGCCGCCGGGTCAGGCCGCGCGGATTTTTATTTCCTATGCGCGCTCGGATGGCGAGGACGTGGCGCGGGAGGTGCTGCGGCTGACGGGTGAGCACAATCCTCCGCTGGCCCCCTGGCTTGACCATGAGGGACTCGAGGGCGGGGAGGATTGGTGGCGGCAAGCCGCCGCCGCAATCGACGGTGCCGAGCACCTGGTCCTGGTGCTCACCCCGGCGGCGCTGGCATCGGAGAATTGCGAAAAAGAATGGAGCTATGCCCGCGAGCGCGGGGTGCAGGTAAGCCCGGTGAAGGGCGTGGCGCGCCTCGATGACGCTGCCATGCCGAGGTGGATGCGGGCGGCGCATCGCTTCAATCTGAATATTCCCGAGCACCGGGTGCGCTTGCTGCGCGGGCTGGAGGGACCGCCTTCGACCCGCCAGGTCCCGTTCATGGCGCCGCTCGACGATGAGGGGCGGTTTATCGAGCGCCCGGCGGAACTCGGCGAACTGATTAAATTGCTGCTGAATTCGTCCGGCGACCCGGTCGCCATCACCGCGGCGCTGCGCGGAGCAGGAGGTTTCGGCAAGACTGCGCTCGCCGCCCGGCTTTGCCGCGGTGACGTGATTCGCGACGCGTTTTATGATGGCATTTTGTGGACGACCTTGGGCGAGAAGCCCGGCGACCCGGTGGCGGCGCTGGCTGATTTGGCGAAGGAGCTCACCGGCGAGTCGCCCGGCGTGACGACGCTGGACGCGGCGAAGAATGCGCTGGCGAAGGCGCTCGATAACCGCAAATGCTTGCTGGTGATCGATGATGCGTGGTCTCGCGGGGATTTGGAGCCGTTCCTGCATCGCGGGCCGCACGATCAAACGGCCCGGCTGGTTACAACGCGGGATGACCGAGTGCTGGGCGAGAGCATCCGCCGGGTTCCGGTCGATGCGATGCGGCCCAGCGAGTCTGGCGCGTTGCTGCGGCGGGGATTGGGAGATGCGGCGGGATTGTCGGCAAGGCTGGACGCGTTGGCAGAACGGCTGGGGCATTGGCCGCTGCTGCTTGAACTGGCGAATGGCGTGCTGCGCAATGATACCGCGCTCGGCCAATCTGTTGAAGATGCGCTGACGGATCTCGAAAATTCACTGACGCTGTTCGGACTCACCGGCGCGCTTCGCTCTTATGATGACGAAGATCGTCGAAGGAGTGCTGATGGAACATTGAATATCAGCATGTCGCGTCTTTCCAGCGATGGCGAGCGAGACCGTTATCGCTCGCTCAGCATCTTTGCTGAAGACGCGGAAATCACGTTGGCGAGCGCGGCCGCACTCTGGAAATGCCATTCGATAGACGCGAAGAATACTTGCAAACGCCTCTATGCGCTATCGCTGCTGCGCGACCTGGATCTCGGCCGGGGCATTCTGCGATTGCACGACGTGTTCCGGCTAATTCTGCAGGAGCAGTTGGGTGAGGGGCGCCTGGCCGAACTGAATACGGCGCTGATCGAGGCATGGCGCACGGCGTGCGGCGGAGAATGGGCTAATCTGAAAGATGCTTGCGCATTGCAATATTTGCCGGCGCATTTGCACCAGGCAGGTGAAGCCCGCGCGCTGAATGCGTTGCTGCTCGATGCGGGCTGGATGGAGGCAAAGCTGCAAGGCCTCGGCTTGCAGGCGCTGCTGAAGGATTATGGGAGTTTTGCGACCGAGGCCAGTTCGGCTGCGACGCTGGTCGGCCAGGCTTTGACGCTGTCAGCCAATGCCCTCGCCTCCCATCGGCACGAGCTGCCCGCCCAATTGCTGGGCCGCCTTACGCCGGAGGATGCGCCGGGGTTGGGCGCGTGCCTTGCGGCAGCCCGGCGTCGGCTTGGCGCCGGCAGGCTGGAGCTGGTGCGGCCGAGTCTCACCCCGCCGGGTCCCGAGGTGCTTCGGCTCGAAGGCCATGAGGTAGGGGTCACTTGCGTCGCGGTTCTGCCGGACGGCCGCATCGTTTCAGGAAGCTATGACCGAATGCTGCGGGTCTGGGACTTGGCGAGCGGCGCTCCGCCGCGCCGCCTTGAAGGCCATGAGAAAGGGGTCAGTTGCGTCGCGGTTCTGCCGGACGGCCGCATCGTTTCAGGAGGCGAAGACCGAACGCTGCGGGTCTGGGACCTGGCCAGCGGCGCCCCACCGCGCCGGCTCGAAGGCCACGAGGGAAGGGTCGATTGCGTCGCGGTTCTGCCGGACGGCCGCATCGTTTCGGGAAGCTATGACCGCACGCTGCGCGTCTGGGACTTGGCCAGCGGCGCCCCGCCGCGCCGTCTCGACGGCCATGAGGGAGGGGTCACTTGTCTCGCGGTTCTGCCGGACGGCCGCATCGTTTCGGGAAGGTATGACCGCACGCTGCGCGTCTGGGACCTGGCCAGCGGCGCCCCGCCACGCCGGCTCGAAGGCCATGAAAGTGGGGTCAATTGCCTTGCGGTTCTGCCGGACGGCCGCATCGTTTCGGGCAGCTATGACCGCACGCTGCGCGTCTGGGACTTGGCCAGCGGCGCCCCGCCGCGCCGGCTCGAAGGCCACGAGGGAGGGGTCACTTGCGTCGCGGTTCTGCCGGACGGCCGCATCATTTCGGGAAGCGGTGACTGCACGCTGCGCGTCTGGGACCTGGCCAGCGGCGCCCCGCCGCGCCGCCTCGGCCATGAGGAAGGCCATGAGGAAGGGGTCACTTGCCTCGCGGTTCTGCCGGACGGCCGCATCGTTTCGGGAAGCCGTGACCGCACGCTGCGCGTCTGGGACTTGGTGAGCGGCGTCCCGCCCCGCCGTCTCGAAGGCCATGAGGAAGGGGTCACTTGCGTCGCGGTTCTGCCGGACGGCCGCATCGTTTCGGGAAGCGATGACCGCACGCTGCGTGTCTGGGACCTAGCTGCCGGGCGCCGATTATCGATTTTGCATCTGGATGCAGGCTTAGCTGCGGTCGCCTCCCTGCCGCCGAACCGCATCGTCGCCTTCGACAACTTGGGCCGTCTTCACCTACTTCGCCTCATTCCCGATTGTAAATAAGTCCGCCCGACTTGCCGTGAAGCCGTTCATCGCGCCATTCGCGCGCAGTAATCGCCGTGCATTATCAATCCCTTGGACATCACAAATCGGGCTGCGCCGGGAGAAGCCAATCAGCACGCCTACTGCGGCAAAGACTGCTAGCAGGCTCCGGAAGCGTTGAACTCGGTCGTTCGTAAAGCAACGAAAGAAGGCCAGGGGCTTTGCCCCTGGACCCCAGCAAAGGCTGAGCCTTTGCAATCCAATCACTTTAGCGGATGGGGTCTGGGGCCTTTCGGCCCCAGCGGGTCCAGGGCAGAGCCCTGGCCTTCCTTTTTCCCACGGGCCGGCCCGGGCGAATGTTTTGGGTTGACAGGTGACCGCGAGTTGTGTTCTCCATGTGTTCGTGCCCTTGACCCCTCCTCCCCTCCCAACCGGCCTTTCGGATCGCCTGGCCCTCATCATAGGGGCGCTACGCGGGGTGATCGCCGCGCATATGGCCAAGGACCGGTCGGCTGTTGAGGTGCTTTTCCTGGCCTGGACACGGCTGGGCCGCCTCGCTTCGCGATTTGAGTCGCTCGTCGCGGCGGTCCGCTCCGGCGGGCTTTCCTCCGTGCGGGCAACACGCGAGGGGTCCGCGGCGGATCTTGAATTGCCCCGGCTAGAGGGCCTGCCGCAGCCGTTTCGGCTGCCGAGCGGGTTTGGCTGGCTGCTGCCGCTCGTGCCGGGGTCGGCGGCCTATGCCGGACAGGTTGAGCACCTGCTGGCCGACCCGGAGATGGCGGCGCTGCTGGCCGGGGCGCCGCAAGCGGGACGCATCCTGCGCCCGCTGTGCCGGATGCTCGGGATCCGGCCGGGGCCCGAGCTGCTCCCGCCGGCGCCCACCCCGCCGCCCTCGCCCGTCCCCGCCGAAGCAAACGGCCCCGGCCCCGCGTCAGTCCGCTATGAGCGGCCGTCGGATGGGGCTGCTGCCCGTGCTATTTCACCGGGATCGCCCCTCCAGTCAGGTTTAGGGGCAGGCTCGGAAACTTCGCCCGCTCCCGCTCAGGGGCCGGAGCTGCCAGTCTTGATGCCAGGGGATCCCGGCCCCACCCAACGCTGGCTGTTCCCCGCGGCGTGCACTTAACGTTCCGGTATCGCACTAAGAGCGTTCAGGTCAAAGCCATCGACTCTAGCAGGCTGCGGAAAAGGGTTGCAGTCGGCCGTTCGTAAAGCAACGAAAGAAGGCCAGGGGCTTTGCCCCTGGACCCCAGCAAAGGCAGAGCCTTTGCAATCCAAACACTTAGTGGATGGGGTCTGGGGCCTTCGGCCCCAGCGGGTCCAGGGCAGAGCCCTGGCCTTCCTTTTTCAGCACGATCTGTTCTCTACTGGGCTTGACGGCCCGCCTGGAAGGGCCTGAGAGGGACCCCTCTGTCCCACGATGTAACCATCCCGGCCGCGTCCGACCTTGGAACGCTCTGCGCTCCCCCGTTTCCTGGCACTCTACGCTGCGCTCTACGCCGCCTTCGGGGTCGGATCGCCGTTCCTGCCCGTTCTGCTCGGGGCCCATGGCCTGAGCCCGGAGGAGATTGCGGTGGTGCTGTCAGCCATCATCGCGGTCAGGCTATTGACCGGGCCAGCGGCGGGGCGGATGGCAGATTGGCGCGGCGCGCGGCGCGGGGTGCTGGGTTGCTGCGCGGCGGGTGCCGGATTGCTGGCTTTGGCCTATTTGCCGGCGTCGGGTCTGAGGCCGCTCTTGGTGGTGGGGGTGTTGCATTCCGCCCTGCTTGCGCCGGCGGCGCCGCTTGCGGACTCGCTCGCGCTGGCCTCCGCCGTCCCGTCCAGGGCAGGAGGCGCGGGCTTCGATTACGGCTGGGTGCGCGGGGCCGGCGCCGGCGCCTTCATCTTCGGCTCGCTGGTCGCCGGACACGCGATCGAGCGGTTCGGAATCGATGTAGTCGTATGGCTTCACGCTCCGCTACTGGCCGCGACAAGCCTGGCTACAAGCCAGGTGCCGCAACTGCACCGGCCGCTCGCCATGCGACGCGGGAAGGGTGGCCTTGCGACGCTGGTTCGGCCGGGGCTTTTCCGCCGGGTGGTGCTGGTTGCCGCGCTGATCCAGGGTAGCCATGCCCTGCACGACAGTTTCGCCGTGGTCCGCTGGGGGGCGGCAGGGATAGGTCCCGCTGCCGCCGCTGAGCTCTGGTCGGAAGCGGTCGCGGCCGAGGTCGTGGTGTTTTTCTTGCTTGGCCGCCCATTGCTAGATCGGCTTGGCCCGGCGGGTGCTTTGGCGCTGGCGGCGAGTGCGGGCGTCCTGCGCTGGGCGGTAATGGCGGAGACGGCCTGGCTGCCTGCGGTCGCGCTCGTGCAGCCCTTGCATGGCCTGACATTCGCACTCGGACATCTCGCCTGTATGCGCCTGCTCGCCCTGATCGTGCCGCCCGGACTGGCTGCCACAGCGCTGACAATTTACGGCACGCTCGGGGTCGGGGTCGCGACCGCGCTTCTGACGCTCGCCTCGGGCCCGCTCTATTCCCGGCTCGGGCCGGCGGGCTTCTGGGTCATGGCCGCGCTCTGTGCAGCAGCTCTGCCGCTGACCCGCGGCTTGCGCCAGTCTTCGCCCGGTTCTCTGCCGTGCTGATCAGCTTGGTAGCCTTAGCTTTAGGCCGCGTGGGCAACAGCGCGTGGCCCGGCAGGCGTGAGACCGATGCGCGGCTGCAGCAGGAACGGCGGCGGGTAGTTTGGCTGCAATGTGATTACCGGCATGGGCAGAACCGGCTTCTCACCAATACATGTCAGATGGAACGACCGCACCAGGGCAGCAAGAACCAGGGTCGCCTCGGTAAGCGCAAACTGTGCCCCCACACAAATCCGCGGCCCGGTCCCGAACGGCAAATAGGCGTAGCGAGGCGGCTGAGGTGCGCCCGGGACGAAACGTTCCGGGTCGAATGCGTCGGGATCGCGCCACAGGCGGCGGTGGCGGTGCAGAACCCATGGGGCAATCAGGACCGCGGCGCCCCGGCGGATTGGGATGTCGCGCCATTGGTCATCGGCAATCGCCTGGCGGGCCAAAGCGAAAGCGGGTGGATAGAGGCGCAGCGATTCGCTGACCACGGCACGGGTAAAGGGCAGGAACTGGAGTGCTTCACCAGCATGCTCGGGGGAAAGATCGCAAGAGCTTGCCTCGGCCGCGACCCGCTGCTGAGCTTCGGGCACGTGCGCGAGCAGGAAGCAGGCCCAGAACAAGGTGAGCGCCGTCGTTTCATGGCCCGCGACGATCATCGTCGCCGTTTGATCGCGCAAGACTTCGCGCGTGAAGGCCGCCCCGGTTTCGGGGTCTCGCGCGGCTCGCATCAAATCAAACAAATCACGAGGCTTTTCGGGCTGTGGGTGCTGCAACCGTGCCTCGACAAGTGCGTCGATGAAACCCATCCATTCCGCCTGAAACCGGCGTCGCGCAAAATCATGCGGGGTCGGGATGCTGATAGGTAGAAATAGGTCCAGGAAATAGGGCCGCGCTAAATGCATCCCATAACGAAGCAGGTGGTCCCGCATCGCCGGGCCCTGGGCATGCATTTCCAGCGAAAACATCGAGCGCCCGGCTATATCGAGCGCTACCCGCTGCATGGTCGCGAGCAGATTGATCGGGCCGCTCTCGGCCGTCAAACTCGAAACCGTCTCCGCGGCAACAGCCGCCATATGGCGCGCCAGTATAGGCACAACGCGGGCCGCGAGCGCCGGAGCAATCGTTCGCCGCTGATGCCGCCAGGTCTCACCCTGGCTCAACAGCAGCCCTTCGCCCACGATCGGGCGGATCACACGTATGGAAGCGGGGGTGCGGCGGTAATTTTGGGCGTTCTCGACCAGAACATGATGAATGGCATCGGGCGCGTTGGCCAGGATCACCGTCCGGGTTAGCTGGCGATCGATGACCATCTCCTGCTCGTAAGCCGACCGCGGCCACATGCGCACTGCATTGCTTCGCACCGCTCGCACAAAGCCAAAAAAAGAGACCTTTTCCGGAATCTCCGGGATCGGCGGCTTGTAAAGTTCTAATCCAGCCATGAACCGATGTTAGCGGGTTCTGGGGTAGACAAGCTACTTCCAGAACGGTGCCGCTGCCTCAAATTCACGTAATGCGTCCGGAACATGTTGCAGCGCCTCATTCCGGCGGGCGGCGCTCCATTCCGCGAGGGCCCCGGCTGCAGGGGCAAGCTCGGAATGCCCCTCCGCCCGCAACAACTCGGCGAGCCGGGTCGTGCCGGCAGCATCGTTGATGGCGCCCAGGAGGTCCTGCAAATCCTCGCAGAGCTTGCGGTAGGATTTTACCCGCTTTCGGCTGTAGATCCCCGCCATGAACTCGCAATCATAACGTAGCTTCTTCAATGTCTTGCGCAACGCGTGCAGATCGGCGCTCGAATCACTCCGTGCCTGGCGGGCGCGTCTCGAGGCCTTCTGAGCGACCCGGTCGAGCAGCGCCGGTCCTGTGCGGCGCAGGCGGCGCGATAGAGCCTCTTGGCCTACGAAGTCTGGCTCCTCATGCACCCATGCCAGCAGGCCCAGGATCAACCCCGTCCAGCGTGGATCGCTGAGCTCCCGTTCGCTTCCCGTATGCGCGGCGGCCCGCCCCGGCCCCGCGGCTGCCGCCAAGAGATCGACCCAATCATGGGGCACGCCGCCCGCCCGGGCTTCGGGTAAGCTCTGGAGGCAGAATACGTCCCAATCCCGCGTCTCTCCGAACACCCGGCCCGAGCGCTTCAGCTCGGCCTCGAACCCGGCCACCGCGGTGCGGTTCAGATGCGGCTGGAATAGCATCAAGGCGGACCGAAGCCGCCTGATCGCGATACGGATCTGATGCACCCCTTCGGCATCGCCGTGCAGGGCCGGCCCGGCATTCGCGAGCAAATGGCTCAAAACGCTCGAGATAATCTGGCGGAATGCTGGGAAAGTGCGGATTTCCCGTTCCAACTCGAGCTTCGGCGCTTTGACCGGGTGCGGTGGGAGGCCGAGCAGTCGAAACCCACGGTCACTCTTTGCCTCCAGCCCAAGCACGAGCGGGACCTGCTCATGCAGCCCCAGGGCGAAACGGTGTAGACCAGCCGGATCTCCGGCCTTCAGCTCTAATTCCAGCTCTCGGATCGGCTCGTGGCGGTTGCCGGCCACAACGGCGCCTTCATCGAAAGCCGCCTCGATAATGGCGTGGTCGAGGTTGAAGAGGCGCGAGGTGCGATTGATCTCGGTGCGAAAGACCGGGGAGAGCGCCTCTGGGTCGACGGTGGTCTTCAACGGTGAGCGTGCAAGCTCAGGCTGCCCGCTTTGGACCTCCTCCTCCTGCTCTCCCCGGGCGGCAGCCTCGTGTTCGCGCGGCGTCTTGATGGTTTGGATAAAGCTACCGCCAATATCGCGTACGCGCAGCAAGATTCCCTGACGCACCAGCGCGTATTGCGGCGTGTCGTAGTAAACCGACGACTGAGCTTGATGGTTTGGTTTCGTGTTCTGGAATTTCGGGAGCCGTTCCAGCCCGGCCCGCGCTTCGGGCGACACGATGAATTTCAGCTCTGTTTCGGTACTCATCAGAATTGCAATGCGAACCTTGGATGGTTGCCCAGTATGTCTCCCGCCGACATACTCGGCAAGGAAGCCGGGAGCTGCCCATGAGCGTGAAGGGAAAAGCCTATATCGCCGGGATTTACGAACATCCAACAAGGCGGGCGCCGGACAAATCCGTGGCGCAATTGCACGCCGAGTGCGCCAAAGGCGCGTTGGAAGATGCCGGACTCACCCGCGACGATGTGGACGGGTATTTCTGTGCCGGCGACGCCCCGGGGATGGGTCCGCTCTCTATGGTGGACTACATGAATCTCAAATGTCGCCATATCGATGCGACCGATATCGGCGGGTCCTCGTATCTTGCGCATGTCGCTCATGCGGCTGAGGCGATTGCGGCCGGGCGGTGCAATGTCGCGCTTATTACCTTGGCTGGGCGGCCGCGGAGTGAGGGCATGGCCACAGGCACGGCGCCGCGGCTCGGCAATCCTGCGCAGCCCGATTTACAATTCGAATATCCGTATTCACCGACCGTGGTGAACATGTACGCCATGTGCGCGATGCGGCACATGCATGAGTTCGGCACCACCAGCGAGCAGCTCGCCTGGATCAAAGTCGCAGCCTCGCATCATGCGCAGTACAATCCTCATGCGATGCTGCCCGATGTGGTTACGGTGCAAGATGTGGTGAATTCGCCGATTGTCGCGAGTCCATTACATCGGCTGGATTGCTGCGTAATCAGCGATGGCGGCGGTGCACTCGTGATCGTACGGCCGGAGATCGCAGCAAGCCTGAACCGGCCCAAAGTGAAAGTGATCGGGATGGGCGAAGCCGTAAAGGGCCAGATGGGCGGCAATGTGGATCTGACTTATTCCGGCGCGCGCTTCTCCGGTCCAGCGGCTTTTGCGATGGCTGGGGTCAAACCCAGCGATATTCAATATGCTTCGATCTACGATAGCTTCACCATCACCGTGCTCGTTCAACTCGAAGACCTTGGTTTCTGTGAAAAGGGTCAGGGCGGCCGATTCGTTGCCGATGGCAATCTCATTGCTGGGCAAGGCAAGCTGCCCTTCAACACCGATGGCGGCGGATTGTGCAACAACCATCCGGCCAATCGCGGCGGCATCACGAAAGTGATCGAGGCGGTGCGGCAGCTTCGGGGCGAGGCGCACCCGAAGGTGCAGGTAAAGGATTGCAGCCTGGCGCTGGCCCACGGCACCGGCGGATCGCTGGGCACTCGGCATGGCAGCGCCACTTTGATTATGGAGCGGGAATAATGGCGGAAAAGGTTGTTGGCTTCGCGGGCAGGCCGGACAGTAATCCTGATATCAAACCGTTCTGGGACGCCGCGACGGAAGGGCGATTTCTGATAAAAGCATGCACCACATGTGGTAGGGCGCATTGGTATCCTCGGGCTGTCTGCCCTTTCTGCATGAGCGATCGAACCGAATGGCGGGAGGGCTCAGGCCAGGGCACGATCTATTCGTTCAGCGTGATGCAGCGCGCGCCGGTTCCGTATGCGATTGCTTATGTGACCCTCGAAGATGGGCCCACGATGATGACCAATATCGTCGATTGCGATTTCAGCGGCTTGCGCATTGGCCAGAAGGTACGGCTCGTGTTCAAGCCGACCGAAGGGGGGCCTCCTGTACCAATGTTCACGCCTGTCTGAGCGGCAGGGGTCGGTAGCCCGGCGGCAACTTCCCGACTAGTATCAGGGTAATATCACTCACTCCGAAGATCTTCGGGAGGATACCATGCCTCTACCCAGCTTACCGGCGACCAGCCAACATTTCCACCGGCCCCGCTTCCCTCGGAATGCCTGGTACGCCGCGGCATGGGATGCCGAGCTTAAGCACGCGTTGTTCCCGCGAACCGTGGCAAATCAAAAGCTGGTTCTTTACCGCCGCGAGAACGGCGAGCCCGTTGCCTTGGAGGATGCGTGCTGGCACCGGCTGCTGCCGCTGTCGCTCGGCCGGCTCGAAGGCGACACCGTGGTTTGCGGCTATCATGGCCTTAAGTTCGACTGCCATGGCCGTTGCACGTTCATGCCCTCGCAAGAGACGATCAACCCGGCGGCCGCCGTGCGTAGCTTCCCCGCTGTGGAACGGCATCGTTTCATTTGGGTCTGGCCGGGCGACCCTGCGCTCGCCGATCCTGACCTGATCCCTGATTTGCATCCGAACCACGACCCAAGATGGGCGGGTGATGGCAAGACCATCCATGCGAAATGCGACTTCCGGCTGATTGTTGATAATCTTATGGATCTAACCCATGAGACCTACGTCCATAGCAGCAGTATTGGGAACGAGGCCGTCGCGGAGGCGCCGTTCGAGGTGCATCACAGTGACCGCGAGGTGATCGTGGAGCGCTGGATGCTCGATATCGAGCCGCCACCCTTCTGGCGGGCGCAGCTCGGTAAGCCTGGCAATGTCGATCGCTGGCAGATCATTCATTTCCAGCCGCCCTGCACGGTCGCGATCGATGTTGGAGTGGCGCCCGCCGGCACCGGGGCGCCGCAAGGGGACCGCCGCCAGGGGGTGAGCATGTGGGTGATCAACACGATTACGCCAGAAACCGATAAGACCTGCCATTATTACTGGGCCAATGTCCGCGACTATCGCATCCACGAACAGCGGGTGACCACGGAAATTCGCGAGGCTATCACCAATGTTTTCCGGGAAGATGAGATCATCGTTGAAGCGCAGCAGCGCGCGATCGATGAGAATCCGGACAAGATTTTCTATAACCTTAATATCGACGCGGGCGCGGTGCTCGCGCGGCGGCTGATCGACCGGATGGTTGATGCCGAGCAGGGCGAGGCGCGTATTGCCGCCGAATGAGGCGCCGCCGTGCGGTCCGAGAAGCAATGGACGACCGCCACCGTCACCGGCATCCACCCGGCCGCGGAAGACATCCGGCTGTTCGAGCTCGAGCCGGAGGGTGGGGCCACCCCGTATAAGCTCGGCAGCCATATCGATGTCGCGCTGATGGTCGAGGGCCGGTCCATTCTGCGCAGCTACTCGGTGGTGGGGTCGGCGCCGGTCGCCGGCGCCTGGCGGATCGCCGTGCGGCGGGTTGGGGATTCGCGCGGCGGGTCGCGGGCGATGTGGGGTCTGAAGCACGGCGACGCACTTCGCATTACCCGGCCGCGCAGCCATTTCGAGCTGGGCTTCGGTCGGCCGGAATATGTGCTGGTCGCGGGCGGCATCGGCATCACGCCAATCCTGGGCATGGCCGACGCCCTGAACCGCACCAAGCACCGTTTTCGGTTGCTTTATGCTGGGCGCAGGCGCCGCCAGATGGCGTTCCTCACCGAGCTTGAGCATCTGCTCGGCGACCGGCTGCAAGTGTTTTGCTCGGAAGAGGGCTCGCGGATCGACTTAGCTGGGGAGATCGCCCGGCTGCACCGGGAAGGCGAGATGTATGTATGCGGCCCGGTGCAGATGATGGAGGCGGCCCGGGAGTTATGGCGCGCTTCTGGCCGGGCGCCCACATCCCTGCGATTTGAAACATTCGGCTCGAGCGGGCACCTTCCATTGCAGCCATTTACGGCGAAGCTGCAAGATCACGGGATAGAGTTGCATGTCTCGCGGGAGCAGAGCCTGCTCGAAGCGTTGCAAAACGCGGGGATTGAGATTGCCTATGATTGCCTGCGCGGCGAATGCGGGCTCTGCCAGGTTACCGTGCTCAGCCATGAGGGGCCGGTCGATCATCGGGACGTATTCCTTAGCGAGGTGCAAAAGCACTCGAGCCACAAGCTCTGCGCGTGTGTTTCTCGCGGAACGGGGACGATCACCATCGATACGGGGTTCCGTCGCGAGCTGCGGGGCGTGCTGCCGCGCACGCCGGGCGGACGCTGACGGGGCGGCAAGGGGAGGGTGCTATGGCTGATACGCTATATCCGCGTGCCACGCGCGAGCTCGCGCAAAAGCGACGCGAGCTTGCGCCGGAGACTCAGGCGGCATTCGATGGTTTCAGCCGACAAGTGTTTGCGGACGGCGCGCTTTCGGCGAAAATGAAACAGATTATTGCGGTCGCTGTCGCCCATGTCACTCAGTGTCCTTACTGCATTACCGGGCACACCAAAGCGGCGTTGCGGGCCGGCGCCACGAAACAGGAGCTGATGGAGGCGGTTTGGGTGGCCGCCGAGATGCGCGCTGGCGGGGCTTTCGCGCACTCCGCCCTGATGCTTGCGACGGCCGAAGGGGAGCACCCGCGGCAGACAGCCTCGCCGGGTGAATGACCGAGGTTCGGATCAAGCGGGCCTACGACCCTCCTTGGCCGGAGGATGGGGTTCGAGTGCTGGTCGACCGACTCTGGCCGCGCGGGCTGAAGCGGAGCGAGGCGGCGATAGATGTGTGGCTGA
>JAFAHH010000726.1 GCA_019237355.1 Acetobacteraceae bacterium
CCGCGCCATATCCCGAAACGCCGCCGCGTTGCGATCGGCATAGGTTTGCGGATCAAGGCCCTCCTCCGCCGCCGCCTTTTCCACCTTCTGCCCGTGCTCATCGGTGCCGGTTAGGAAAAATACGTCATCGCCATCGAGCCGCTTCCACCGCGCGAGCACGTCGGCAGCGATGCTGGTATAGGCATGGCCGATGTGAGGAGTGCCGTTAACATAATAAATTGGCGTCGTTACGTAATAGCGCTGATCCATCACCCGTTCGATCCATTGCCGGCCAACAGCTCTAGAGCCTGAAGGGTCGCGAGGCGCTTGTCCAAATTGAGCCGCGTGGTTTCGTCCTCAAGCTCCCCAAGCGCCTGCCACACGCTGCTCCAGGCTTCAAGGGGCCGCAGACTAGCGAGCCGACGCTGGACCTTATCGGCCTCCCCCCCTGCCGCAGCCCGCACCGCAGCCGCCAACCCGCCCCGCAACAGGGCGATGAACATCGGGAATGCATCCTCGGCACGCCCGACTGCGTCCGCTACCTGATACCAGCGCCTCGGATCGAGAACCGGACTTTCCGCTAGGATCTCATCGGCCAATTGCGCGAGCCGCAGGCCTTCCCCTTCGGCTAAGACCAGCGCCCGGCCAGGCGCTCCCTCCGAAAGTGCTGCAAGCTGATCGCGCTGTTCCGGCTTAAGTTCACGACCATAAATCCCGAGCACCTCGGCCACCGCCGCCGGGTCGAGCGGTCTGAGCCGGAGCTGCCGGCACCGGCTGCGAATCGTGGGCAGGAGCCGTCCCGGCGCCTCCGCGATCAGCAACAGCACAGTGCGCGGGGGCGGCTCTTCCAGTACCTTGAGCAAAGCATTCGCCGCGCTTTGATTTAAGTCTTCGGCGCCATCCACGATCGCGACACGCCAGCCGCCTTCGACCGGTGTCAGCCTAAGAAAGCTCGTAAGCCGCCGAATCTCTTCGACCTGGATGACCGAGCGCACCCGTTTCCGCTTCTCATCATAAGCGCGCTCGATCGCGATCAAGTCAGCATGCGACCCGGCTGCCACCCGGCGGAACACCGGATGATCGGCATCAACAGCGAGCCCCTCCCCCGCCCTCGCAAGAAGCCGACGGGCAACGCGGTAGGCGAGCGTGGCTTTCCCCACCCCTACCGGGCCCGTAATCAGCCACGCATGTGGCATCCGGCCGAAGGTGAACGCTTCGACGAATTGCGCCTCTGCGGCTTCATGGCCGCGCAGTATCGGATTAGCACGCGGATGGAGGATGGTCATACCGTTCGCAAGGCTTGTGGCGCCAGCGTTCTCTTTACAGTTGAGGCGC
Source organism: Acetobacteraceae bacterium (assembly GCA_019237355.1). Classification (GTDB taxonomy): domain Bacteria; phylum Pseudomonadota; class Alphaproteobacteria; order Acetobacterales; family Acetobacteraceae; genus JAFAHH01. The sequence continues at coordinate 1,315 of JAFAHH010000726.1, forward strand.
GCCGCCGTTCTGCGCCCATTTGATGGAGGGGGCAAGTCCGGGCCTTCACCCTTTCGCGCATCCGGTTCCTCGCCCATGATGCCGCGGGTCGGTGAACGGGAGGCCGCATGCAACATCGCTTGGTTGTCGCCAGTCTCATGCCCCCAGCCGTCATCGATCGTGCACGGTCCGAATTCGATGCCCTTGTCGCTCAGGGCCCGGACGACATAACCGGCGAGGAGGTCCTTCAGGCCGTGCTGGCGCACCAGGCCGAAGCTTTGCTCATTACCTCGACGGTGAAACTCAATAAGGCTCTGATCGATAAAATCCCGGACCGCGTCAGGATAGCGGCGACCAGCAGCGTCGGTTTCGACCATATCGACGTGCCAGCCGCGCGCGCCCACGACTTGATTGTCACGAATACACCAGAGGTCCTAACCAACGCGACTGCCGATCTTGCCTTCATGCTGATCCTCAATGCGTGCCGCCGGGCGCATGAATACGACGCGATCATGCGCCAAGGCTGGCGCCGGCGCTTCGGCCAGGGGGATATGCTTGGCATCGAGGTCTTCGGTAAGACCCTCGGGATCTTGGGCATGGGCCGGATTGGCCGCGCCGTGGCGCAACGCGCCCGCGGCTTCGGCATGAAGGTCGTCTACTCCAATCGAACCCAGCTCCCCCCTGAGCTAGAGCAAGGCGCACAATATTTCTCTTCGCTTCACGAGATGTTGCCAGCTTGCCAGATTCTCACTCTGCATGCCCCGGCAAGCGCCCACACACAGGCGATCATTAACAAAGAAACAATCTCGCTCCTGCCCAAGGGCGCGGTAATCGTGAATACTTCCCGCGGCGCCTTGATCAATGAAGACGCCCTGATTGAGGCTTTGCAATCGGGCCATCTCTTCGCCGCCGGCCTGGACGTGTTCCACAACGAACCCAATTACGACCTGCGCTTTTCCACCCTGCCGAATGTGTTCCTTACCCCACACATGGGAAGCGCAACGGTAGAGACCCGAAACGCAATGGGCTTCCGGGCTCTTGATAACATCGCCGCCGTGCTGGCCGGCCGCCCAGCAATGGACCCACTCTGGACCTAAGCCATGAGCAAGCCAATCCTTCTCATCACGCGCCGTCTGCCACCGGCTGTGGAGGCGCGTGCGGTTCGCGACTATGAGGCGCGGCTGAACCCCGAGGACACACCCGTCACCGGCGCCGACATCATCCGCAAGGCCGAAGGCGCGCAAGCCATCCTGTGCTGTCCGGCCGAGCGCTTGGACGCGGAGACGATCCGAGCCTTACCCCCGACTGTGAAAGTGATATCCACTTTCAGCGTCGGTTACGATCACATTGACCTCGAAGCCGCCCGGGCCCGTGAGATTGTCGTGTGCCACACGCCCGACGTGCTGTCGGTAGCCACCGCCGAAACCGGCATTCTCCTCATGCTCGCGGCCGCCCGCCGGGCCGGGGAAGGCGAGCGAATGGTGCGCGCCGGGAAATGGACCGGCTGGACCCCGACGCAGCTCATTGGCACCCAGGTCTCTGGGCGACGGCTTGGCGTTTTCGGTATGGGCCGGATTGGGCGAGAGGTGGCGCGGATGGCAAGCGGGGGCTTCGGCATGGCCATCCATTACCGCAATAACAACCGCTTACCGCCCGATCTTGAACGGAACGCCACGTATCACAGCAGCGACGATACCTTCCTCCGGGTGTGCGATTTCCTGTCGCTCAATGCGCCCGGCAGCGGACCGACTTACCATTGGCTGAATGCGGAACGCATCGCCAAGCTGCCACCGGGCGCGGTGGTGATCAATACCGCGCGGGGCACCTTGATCGACGACGAAGCGCTGATCGCGGCCCTTAGATCCGGGCACGTCGCCGCGGCCGGCCTGGACGTCTACGAAGGCGAGCCCAACATCAACCCGGGTTACCTCGATCTCGAGAACGTGGTGCTTCTGCCGCATCTGGGCAGCGCCACAAGGGAAACGCGGGACGCGATGGGCCACCTGGCACTTGACGGCATCGATGCCGTCCTGGCCGGGCGCGTCCCCCCGAGCCGGATTGCATGAAGGACCCGCGACAAGCCTAGGAGAATAAATGAAAATCCCCCGGCGGGGCCTCTGTTTGGTAATCGCCGCGCCCTCCGGCGGAGGAAAGAGCTCGATCACGCGCGCCTTACTAGAACTCGAGCCGGACTTGTGCCGCTCGGTGAGCGTGACAACCCGAGAGCCCCGGCCCGGCGAGCGCGAAGGTGTCGATTACTATTTCCAGGACCGGGCCTCGTTCGAGCGATCGGTTCAATTTGGCGCCTTTCTCGAGTGGGCGCAGGTCTTTGGGAATTTTTACGGGACTCCCCGCGCCCCCGTCGAAGAGGCGCTCGCGGCGGGTTGCGATGTCGCGTTCGATATCGATTGGCAAGGATTTCGTGCGCTCCGCGATGCCCTGCCGGGCGACGTGGTCGGGGTTTTCCTGCTGCCGCCGGCTTTGCACGCCCTCGAGAAGCGGCTTCACCAGCGCCGCGGCGATGACCCGGCCGAGATTGCCCGGCGCATGCGGGCGGCTCGCGATGAAATGAGCCACTGGCGCGAATTCGATTACGTCATCGTCAACGAGGATCTCGATCGCGCGGCAAGCGACGTACGCGGGATTCTGGGGGCGGCCCGGCTCGAAGCGAGGCGACAGTTTGGGCTTCGGGATTTCGTGCACAAACTTTCTGAGTGAATCTGCAGCCACCGTACACGCTTCATTAACGCGAGAAGCCCCATTCTGGCGGAGCGATGAGTTCTGCAGTTTCCTCCCTCCCCGCCTATTTGCCTTCTCTGTTCACCCCAGCGGCCAGCGCCGGAACTACGGCGGGGCTTCTCGGCACGCTGTACGGGTACACCTCCGGCACGAGCATTGGCGCGAGCGGCAACCCAGTCCTGGCCCTGCAGTCGGCCGAACAGAATGAAACGAAACAGGTGGCTCTCACAGCCAAGCAGCCCGATACCGCACGGGACGTGGCCACGTTCAAAGCAGCCGTTACAGCGGCCACAAGTGTCCAGCAGTTGCTCAGCAATCCCACCGTCATGAAGGTGCTGCTTACGGCAAACGGGCTTGCCGACCAGATACCTTACACGGCGCTGGCCACCAAGACGCTAACCTCGCAAATAAACGACTCAAAGTCGCTGGTGAACCAACTGGCCGATACGCGCTGGAAATCCGTCGTTCAAACCTATGATTTTGCGAACAAGGGTCTTTCCGTCATTCAGAACGCGGCGGTGCTCGACACGATTGCCAATGCCTATGCCGAGGTCACCTGGCGCCAATCGCTGGACGCCACAACTCCGGGATTATCGAATGCCCTCACCTTTCGGGGCCAAGCCTCCTCGATCACGTCGGTAGATCAGATTTTGGGCGATCCGGTGATGCGGACCGTGGTCACCACTGCGCTCGGTATTCCCCAGGAGATTGCGTTTCAAGATCTCAGCGCCCAAGAGCAGGCCATCAGCTCACGGCTGGACATCACCCAATTCAAGGATCCGCAATTTACCGAACGTTTCATCCAACGTTACTTGATAGCAGCGGCTCAGGGCACGAGTAATTCCTCACCTGCCACGCTGGAGTCGCTGGCGACGCAGTCACAAGGGCTTGTCGTTTAGCTCTGCGCCTTCAGGGTGATGGGGCCTACTCGTAAACGTCCTCATTGCCGTCCCCCAGGCTCGTTCTGGAGATTTGCCGCGGACAGGCACGGATTTGCTAGCCCAAGAGCAGGTAAGGCGTGGATTTAAGAGTCGACGCCCAGGGCTGGTACACCAGCGCACGGTGATGGGCCGCTCACAGTCCCGGAGCAAGAACAGGCCGAAGCCGGGCAGCGCTTGCAGCGGCCCCATCCGTTGTTGGGCTCGGCAATTCTCCCTAGCATACAACCCATGCTATTCTCTCGTCCCGGTCCGGAAAGTGTTGGCTGGCCTGGCGCAGTTTGAGCGACGTCAGCGGGTTAGCCATGTCTGGCGGAGGGGTGGGGCAGTGGGAGAGAGCCGACGAGATAACCAACGGGGAACATACACCGCGAGGCCGAAAAATCGGCGCTAGGGCGGGATGAGCTTAGGCTGAATCGCTAGGTCTTGCCCGGCGCGAGAGCCTTTCGATTCACCATCGCGGCTGGGAGGAGACCAGCGTGGGGTGGCAAAACCCTATTCGCAAAACCCTATTCGCAAAACCCTATTCGATCGACTCGCGCGAGCGGATAACGGCTGCGGTTGTCCGGGGTCGAACGTCATGCAGGCCGAGTGGCAGAGCGCTTCGGCGTTGCGGCGAGCACGGGCGATCGATTGGGTGAAGCGCGTCCGCACTACGGGCACGGCGGCCCGCGCAAGATGGGCGGGCGTCGCTCCCGCAAGTTCATCGATGAAACCTGACCAAGATCAACATGGCGCCGCTGTGCGGCTGGGCATTGCGCGGAGAGCGGCTTCGGGGCAAGGCGCCGTATGGTCATCGGAACACCATGGCCAGAACTTGTATGGGGGCTGTGGAACGCGAACATGCCTGACCGCCGTCGCCTCTGGCCGGAACGCTATTGCTTGCACATTGTACCGCTCTGGCTGGAACCGCCGGAACGGCGGGAGGCATTGTGTCGCGCGTTCGAGCAAGAGGTTTATCGAACTTGCTTCGACAACCCTGACCAAATGGAGGACACCGCGACCTGGCTGCCGCTGATGCAGGAGAACTTGCCGACAGAAAAACCGAGGGTCTTCATTATCGCCGCATGCCTATCCCAAACTGCTTCCGGCGGGCGGATCATCGGCGGAGTTGTGTTCGAGCATTATAGCTGCGGGGACTGGCTCGCCACTTACCTTGCGATCCGCCCTGAACATCGCAGGTCCGGACTTGGACGAATGCTGTTCGACAGCATGCTGCGGACGATCGAGGCGCACGCCGGACAAACGTCATGGGACCTTTACGCGGAAGCCGAGCGGCCGGATTGCGTGACTCCGGAACGTCTTGCGGAGGCCAATGCCCGACTGCAAGCCCTGGCGGCACTCGGATTTCGGCGCGTGCCGATCGCGTATGTGCAGCCAAAACTTGCCCCCGACAAAGAGTCGGCGTCCGACCTGATGTTGTTGTGGTATGCCGGCCGGAGCGAAGACGAAGCGCCAGGTCCGGAGCGGACGCGCCTTGCCGCTTTCCTCCAATGCTTTTACGCGGCGCTTGACCAGCCGGCCGCGTCCTCTCTCAGGCTGATGCTGAATGAGTCATCGGCAAACACGCCCAAGATCGCGACCGAGCCGCTCGGAGCTGCGCACACATGAATGAAGAAACGCTTGGCACAGCCGACGCCATCACGTTCCGAATGACCTTCCTAGCCGATCATGCAATCGACCGGACTGAGGACGAACAATTGGAA
>JAFAHH010000783.1 GCA_019237355.1 Acetobacteraceae bacterium
ATCGTCTCCGCCTCTGCCGTTGGCGCAGATGTTGGCAATGAGACTGCCTCACACTCCAGCCTGGCGCCGACCTGCAACGTCCGCTGCTGAATGGTATCTATCGTCGGCGGATCGCCAACCGGGAAGAAGTCCTCCAGCAAGGCGCGGGCACGGCGATAAGGCAGCAGGGCGCCGAGCCTGGCAAGCACGCGCTCATACTTCGGCGTGCAGCGATCGGGCATGATTTCCGCCACCGGGGAGATCGATGAGCGAAGGGTCACGCTGCATTGGCAGGATCCGAAACGAGGCGCACGGACCTCCACCACGCCGAACAACGACCGCAGCTGCCGTGGACGCCGGTCCTTCAGCGGCCGTTGTCCCCCACATCGCGGGCAGCGCCGCCGGGCTTGGCAGTGCTCCTCGGTTTGCGCCTGAACGAGATGACGCTGCAGGCCGGCAAGGATCGCCTTGGCCTCCACGAGCGACAACCCCAGGGCCGATGCCGAGCAGCCGGGCATGGTGCTGCCGCCAGTGTGCACCTCATGCACCTGAATGACGCCGACTGCACCCGACAGCTCCACCACGACCCGCCACTGCATCCGGCCTCTCCCATTCTCTGATACGGCCGGCTCAGCGTACCGCGAGGCCCAGACGCCCCCCAGGTTCCGGACGGTCTCCCCGGTTCTACTGGAACAACACGACCTATAGTCTCGTGAGGGGACGGCGCTATCGGCTCACGGCTTCTGGCTTGTGGTATGACGCTTGGATCAAGTGTGGGCGGGACGGCTATCCCAGCCCCAATTCGCTCATGGCGCGCTTCGAGCAGTACCGCCGTGCACCGCAACAGAACTGGTTTGCCTTAATAGGAGCCGTGAATCAGGATGAGTCAAGTCATTTCGAGATCGGTAGCGGAATCACCTTCACCGCGGACAGGTCCGGCTTATTGGCCTGTTTTGCCAATGATGTTCCAGGTTTCTATTGGAACAACTGGGGATCACTGCAGCTTTTCCTTACGGAACTCTGAAACCGATCCGGATGGGGGCAGCATCAGCCACGCGGCAGAGTGATGTTGGTTGGGCGTCAACTATAAGCTGACAGGGCAAGAGATGGGCGGTCTCGCTCGTTCAGCGGTCCGCTGGTTCGATTAGCGGAGGGATAGGCCTCCGCAGCCCGCCGCCTCTGTGGCGATAAAGCCAGCCGAGCTGATCCGGGTGACGGGCCATCACGACTTAACGCTCAATGCGCGCCGTCCCATCACGATCCTCTGTTATCATTCCCATTCCCAAGGCGTGGCTGAGGGTAAATGTTACACCATCGGAATCGACAAGCTTAAGCCCGACGGCCATAAAGGCTATGAAATGGTCGAAGAGGCCGCTCGAGACCCTGATGCGCACGCTGCTTATCATCCGGCTGCCAGAAGGCAGCACGCGGCGCAGTCAGTTCCTAGGCAGGAACGACCTCGACGATCCCGATAGAGCAGGTGGGGTCCTGACTTACAGTTTCGATAAGCGCCTGATCAATATCCTGAAGGACCCGACCATATGGGGCAAAATCGCTTTGCCCGTGCTGATGGCGTTCACCTCGAAGTATGCCATCAGCATCTATGAGAATGTCGCCCAAGAAAACTGCGGTGGGCGAGATCGCTAAAGCATTACATGTCACCTCGTCTTATATATCGAAAGTATTGGGCCGGCTGCGGGTCCCGGGAGAACGGACCGTCCGGCCACAGCGCTGCCACGTGCTGCTCAAGCTTGCTCCCCCGCGCTGCATCGGGTATTCTGAGTTCAATGAACTTATCAGCCTGGTCGTTTCGCTCGCGCCCATGCGCCGGTTGGTAACGACCGAGGAAGTGGGCATAGCCTGTGTGTTTCTCTCGAGTCCTTTTGTGCGAGCGATGACCGGCGAAGACATTGTGACATCGCCAACGATGCAATGTCTCTGGGGGCGGGTGTAGCCGCGTTGATGCTGATCCCTAATAGCGACTGGAGCCTGCACCATCCGGTTTGCGCTTTATCACTGCACTTACAACTGCTTGAGCTGTTGCACGAACTTCGCGAGTAACTCCGTCGTACCGACCGCCAACGGCATCGGTGTGTTCGGGGTGGCTACGAGATTGAACGGCAGGTTCAGCGCGCCGTTGCTGAGCAGGATGCCGCCGCTGTAGGCCGGGATGTATACGCCCATGATCAGGCTCAGCGATACCGCCAAATGCCCGGCCGCGCCGTTGAGCAGCGTCACCCCCCCGGTCGGAATCTCGATCAGCTTGCCGCTCAGCTCGATCTGGTGGCTAGTGTCGCCCAGCGTGAGCTGTAAGTGCCCGCTGACTTGTCCCGAACTAGCGGATAGGTTTCTCAGCACCCCGCTGGCAACGGCGGTGAGTTGGGCATCAAAGATGGTGAGATGCAGCTGCAGGGACGGGGCGGACATGGCGGCTCCTGGTGGTTTGTGACATTTCAGCGATTAGGGAAATCAAGTCAGCATGATGGCCTCCATGGTTTTGGAAACCATCAATACGTATGGAGCGAACGTTATTGGCCTGTTAGCTCACTGATGCGCCGGTTGGCTTGATCCAAAGTGGAGCTGATTGGCGTGGTCCTGCCAGCACCGATCGAAATGTGAGATCGGAGGTCTGGCCTTGCGAAGGCCGCTGTCGCTGCGGCGAGCCCATTTTGAAGGGCGCTATCGGCGGCAGCGCGGCCGCGCCCGTAGCGCTCCATGATGCTCTTTTCGGAGAAATCCATCCCACCCGTCAGCGGCACGTGCGGGCTCTTGATGACGTGAAGGTTGCGATAGAAGCGGCGCTTCAGCAGATTCTTGAATTGCCCGTCATTGAATTGCGGGTTTTTCCGAACCGGGCTGTCGGGCGGGAGCGCATGGGCAAGATCGGAGATCATAGCGGCATAAGAACGCAAGCTCTCGAGTCCTCCATAATCATCCCAGAACCGGTTTTGATAGGTCAGCTCCATCATCCGGTTCTTGAGCTCGAGCATGTTGGTCGGCAGAGGCTGCTCCTCGTCACCGGGGAATAGCTCGATGACAACGACCGGCACGTCCTCTGCACGGCGGGCCTCGAGTAGCTCGAGCATTGGCGCCATTGGGGTATTGTCAAAAACGCCGCCGTCCCAATACGACCGGCCGTCGACCAATGCCATCGGAAAGCCCGGCGGTAACGCCCCGCTGGCGATGATGTGGTCGGGCGTGATCCGTTCGGAGTTGACATTGAGGAAGCGCTTGGAGTCCCCGTTCGCAACGTCCGTTGCAGTCACGGCGAAGCCCATATGATTTTCATCATTGATCTGATCGAAATCGCATACGGTCGTGAGGGTCTCCCGCAGCGGCGCCATCTCGCAGAACGCCGTCCAGCTCCAGAAATTGTAAAAATCGTGCCGGAGTCGGTACATCGCTGGATGTCCGAAAGCGGAGATCGTCTCTGCCACGAAATCTGGGACAAATGGCGGCGCGGTGAGAGTCAACCGCCGCCACAGTTCGTTCAGAGATGCGATGATATCGCCGTCCTTCGCACCCGCGATCGCGGCCGCGTTCACGGCGCCGATCGAGACGCCGGTCACCGCAATGGGATAGAACCCGGCCTCGCAGAGCCGAACGATCGCCCCCCACTCATGCGCTCCGAGCGCACCGCCGCCCTGTAGCACCAGCGCCATTGCTTTCTTGCCGGCCGGCATGCCGCGCCGGGCAAATCCGTTTGCCATGATCTTACCTCCTTTTGTTTCTAAGCCTAGGCCGGCCACTGAGGCGGATGCGCGCCCAGTGGAGCTGGCGGTAGGTCCCAACGTGATGGGGTTTCGCTGTACCGAAGAACGGGTCCGAGATAGTGGAGCCGGCCGAGCGCGCTTGAGCTCTCCTGCATGTAGCGGGAAAGGATCGCGCTCGGGACCTGCAGGCTGGCGGCTCCGGCATCGTTCAGGCCTTGCTCAAGCAGCCACATCGCGGTACGGCACAGCGAGACCCGGACGTGATAGCTGCCGCCCTCTTGCGCACGGCGGATCAGCGCGGCAAGCGTGCCAAATGCGGCTAGGAACCCGCTGATGTAATCGTTCGGATAGAAACTAGGCGCCAATTTCGGCGCATCAGCGCTTCCTATCACCGTCGCAATCCCGGTGGCTGACTGTGCAAGCTGCTCGAAGCCAGGGCGCATCCGCCAAGGTCCCTCGAAGCCGTAACAAT
>JAFAHH010000495.1 GCA_019237355.1 Acetobacteraceae bacterium
CAGCGAGTCTTCGCGAGGTTCGCCAAGACCCGGAACAAATCGTAGAACTCGCAAGATCTGGAGCAATTGGTCGGCAACTGCGCGAGCGCACCGATGAGGCGCGCGCCCTGGGAATATTCGGCGTCCCGACCTTCGTGGTCGGCAAGGAGCTTTTCTGGGGCGACGACCGTCTGGAAGATGCCATCGAGTGGTTGGACGAACATCCGGCCAGGGTGGTCGCCTGACGAGCCGTTTCCTCAATCTGCCCAAATTCCAGGCAAACGGACTGGCCCACGCGCAAGCTCTACGCTAGGAACACAACAACAGGCGTCCCCGTCACCGCTCGAGCCGTGGCACGCCGCGTGCAAACAATGGGAGCTTGAAATGAAGAAGATCGAGGCGGTGATCAAGCCGTTCAAACTGGATGAGGTGAAGGAGGCACTGCACGAAGTCGGGCTGCAGGGGATCACCGTGATTGAAGCCAAGGGGTTCGGCCGTCAGAAGGGTCACACCGAGCTGTACCGCGGGGCGGAATACGTCGTCGACTTCCTTCCCAAGGTGAAAATCGAGGTAGTCTGCGATGATGCGGTGGTGGAACGGGCAGTGGAGGCGATCATGCACGCCGCACGCACCGGCCGTATCGGTGACGGTAAGATTTTCATCTCCAGCGTAGAGGAGGTGATCCGGATTCGCACCGGAGAGCGGGGCGAGGCGGCAGTTTAGCGGGCGTGCCCGCCCACCAGTCTGCGCGACGCCGCTTCCGGCCGGCGGCGTAAGCGGCTACAGGGCCGGCTGACCGGGGCGCGTGGGGCGCCCCTTTTCGCGACGGCCTCCGCCGCGCGGCAACTGGGGAAAGAGGAATGGCGAATAACGGTGTCGGCAAAGTTATGGAGATGCTGAAAGAGCACTCCGTTGAATACGTGGACCTGCGGTTTACCGACCCCCGCGGAAAATGGCAGCACACGGCGCAGCATGCCTCCACAATCGAAGAGGAGACTTTCAGCGAAGGCATTATGTTTGATGGTTCCTCGATAGCCGGCTGGAAGGCGATCAATGAATCCGACATGATTCTGATGCCCGATCCGGATACGGCGGTCATGGACCCGTTCTCCGCCAAACCAAGCCTCGTGCTGTTCTGCGACATTATGGAGCCATCGACCGGCCAGCCGTACAGCCGCGATCCGCGTTCCACGGCGAAGAAGGCTGAAGCCTACCTGCAGTCCAGCGGCATCGGCGATACCGCATATTTCGGGCCCGAGGCCGAGTTCTTCATCTTCGATAGTGTCCGCTATGGTGTCGGCGGAAACTACGCGATGTATCAGATCGACAGCATGGAAGGGCCGCAAGCCGGCACGAAAGAGTACCCCGAGGGCAACATGGGTCACCGCCCCGCGGTCAAGGGCGGCTACTTCCCGGTGCCGCCGGTCGATTCGGAGAGTGATCTGCGCGCCGAGATGCTCTCGACCATGGGCGAAATGGGCGTGATGATCGAGAAGCACCATCACGAGGTGGCGCAGAGCCAGCATGAGCTCGGCATGAAGTTCGGGCCGCTGGTCAGGATGGCTGATAATCTGCAGATCTATAAGTACTGCATCCATAATGTCGCGCATAGTTACGGCAAGACCGCGACCTTCATGCCCAAGCCCATCTATGGGGACAACGGTTCAGGCATGCACGTGCACCAGTCGATCTGGAAAGCCGGCAAGCCGCTGTTTGCCGGCAACGGCTATGCCGACCTCTCGGAAGCGGCGCTGTATTACATCGGCGGCGTGATCAAGCACGCAAAGGCGCTCAATGCCTTTACCAATCCGCTGACCAACAGCTACAAGCGCCTGATCCCAGGGTTCGAGGCGCCGGTGCTGCTGGCCTATTCCGCCCGCAACCGCTCTGCGGCCTGCCGCATCCCGTATACGACCAGCCCTAAGGGCAAGCGCGTCGAGGTGCGGTTCCCGGACCCTGGCGCGAACCCCTATCTCTCCTTCGCGGGAATGCTGATGGCCGGGCTTGATGGCATCCGTAATAAGATCCACCCTGGGGATCCGATGGACAAGGATCTCTACGATCTGCCACCGGAGGAGCTGAAGGGCATTCCCACAGTGTGCGGCAGCCTGCGCGAGGCCGTCGGTGCGCTGGAGGGCGACCACGAGTTCCTGCTGGCGGGCGATGTGTTCGGGGTCGACCAGATCGAAAGCTATATCGAACTCAAGTGGAACGAGGTCTATCGCTTCGAGCACACGCCGCACCCGGTCGAGTTCGAGATGTATTATTCGGTTTGATTCTCCCAGGCCTGCGGGGGGCGCATCCTGTGTGGGTGCGCCTTCTTAAGGCGACTCGCTGTTCGCGGTAGGGACGGCCATTGCTGACCGCCCCCCGCACAGATCCGGACATGCCCAATTAAGGCATCCGGCTCTTACCAAGGGTATCTGGCGCCAGGCCGTAGATCGTCGCGGCTTGACGCACACGGTCCAGCGCCTGTGACACGCTATCCCGGTCCTGCGCCCGGCACGTGCTTAGCTGGCCCGCGTTCCCCTTGGTCCCCGCCCTTCGCTCCACCCGCTCCGCTGCCGGTCGCCCGGCTTTGTTCGCCGGCTTCGTCGCTACTATGGCAGAGT
>JAFAHH010000501.1 GCA_019237355.1 Acetobacteraceae bacterium
TGACCAGATGGGTCCGGCTGAATTCCTTTTAGGGCAAGGGCTGGATGTGCGCCCCCATCCGCATATCGGGCTCGCCACGGTAACGTATTTGTTCCGCGGTGAGGTGGTGCATCGCGACTCGCTGGGCACCGCGATCTCTATCCGGCCGGGCGCCCTCAACCTGATGACAGCGGGGCGGGGTGTGGCCCATTCAGAGCGCACCAGTAAGGAAGCGCGGGTGGTCGGTGCGAAACTTTTCGGTATCCAGGCCTGGGTCGCGCTGCCGCGTAGCCACGAAGAGAATGAGCCGAACTTTGTCCATTATGGCGAAACGGACCTACCGATTGTCGCCGGCCAAGGGGCCACTATGCGGGTTATTGCTGGAGAGGCGCTTGGGACCCGCTCCCCGGTCGAGACCCCAATGGCAATGATCTATGCCGACGTTGAGCTTGAGCCCGGTTCGGCAGTTCCTTTCGACTCTACATATGACGAGCGGGCCATCTATACGGTCGAGGGTGAAATCGACATTCGCGGCGATCGTTTCGGCCCGGGGCAGCTCCTTGTGTTCCGGCCAGGCGACCAAATAGCGGTCTGGGCGGTCACGCCGGCGCGGTTTATGATGCTCGGCGGCGATCCGATGGATGGGCCGCGCCACATTTGGTGGAATTTCGTTTCATCGCGGAAGGAACGGATTGAGCAGGCCAAGGCCGAATGGGCAAGCGGGCGGTTCGAGCCGGTACCGGGAGAGAGCGACTTTATCCCGTTACCCGAAGCGGCGCGGGTTGTCTCTTATCCGTAGAGTATCCGGCCTCAGGCGGGTTGACCTTTCAAGCTCCCTATGACTACCCGTTAGGCCATGCAAGATTATACTTGCCGGCTGCTATCGTACGCAGCGTTAAGCTCTGGGCTAGAACAGATCGCAATCAGGTGGAATCGGCGGAGGCGAGCCACATCACGTGAATCTGCTCGCAAAACAACCATAGAGTGTTACATAAGAATCGAAACCGCTCTAGAGCGCGATGGGCTTGAGCGGACGCGGGCTCCCAATTCGAGAGCGAATTGGGGTCCCGATCGCCGGAAAGCCTGAATCGAGCTCTAAAAACAAAAAAGCGCGATGGTTTGAGGCGGGGGTCGGGTTCCCAATTTCGTGAACTCGTTCCGCCAACGAATAGCCAGCCGCTTGGCGGGCTCGAACGCGAGGATTATCCATTCCAGTGAGGCGCCCAGATACTCGGCCATCACAAGCGGCCCGCGGCAGCCGCAATTTAATCGCGTGAGGTTGAACGAGATCACAGGCCGCCGCTCCGGATTCTATCATAAGTAACCGCGGTTCGACTCGTTTCTCGTGTGCTTCTTGACATAGGAAACTGACAATGAAGACCACACTACTTGCTACGGCGCTTGCCAGTTTCACGGTGCCGCTCGTGGCCCTAGCGGCCGAGAGACCCCGGTCCGACAATCCAGCCGCCGTCGCCGGCCACGAAACGACCTGTCAGCGCGACGAGAGCAGGCCGGCGGGGGGATTGTCAGTCCAGCCGCAGTGAAGGTTTCACGAAAGCTCTAGACTCCACTGCCTCGGGGCTGCACATGGTTCGGATTGGCAAGCCCGCTCGCCGCAGCATCCGCCGTACTCTAATTTAGGACCTATCCCTCGGCGCCGTGTGCGCAATGCCCGGCTCTTGCGCCAAAACATCGAACCAGTGCGCGAGCTGCGGCCGGGTTGCGCGCCAGGTATCCTCGGCAAAGCGGAAATCGAGATAGCCGAGTGCGCAAGCAATCGTAATCGAGCCGATATCGGTCCCCCGATGCGGTATATCGGCTTCCAGCACATCCAAGCTGCGGCCCACTGCTTGGCGCTGCCGCTCGATCACAGCGTCACGGGCAGCTTCCCGAGGCCGGCCCTGCTCCATGCGCCGCAGCACGGCTGCATCGAGAATCCCATCGCCGATCGCTTGCTGCTTCAGAGCCCGCCAACGGGTGACCCCGTGCTCTGGAAACAACGGCTGTGCGTCACCGATACTGTCGAGATATTCGCAGATCACGGGGCTATCAAACAAGGCCAGCCCGTCATCCGTTACGAGACAGGGCACCTTCGAAAGCGGATTATGGGCCAAAAGCTCGGGTGGCGAGAGGTGCGGGTTAACGGATAACCGCTCGATCTGGCCGTCAATGCCGCGCGTGATCGCGCAAGCCATAACCTTCCGCACAAAAGGGCTAGTCGCCGAATAAAACAGTTTCATCGAAAAACGTCTTTCTTTGCCCGTAGCCTCCCCAGCATTTCCGCATCGGTCGCGCGTATGAACGGATTGGCGGCAAGCTCGCTTGCAATAGTTGAGGGCACGGTAGGCTTGCCCTCGGCACGAAGCCGCTTCACCTCAGCCGCTCGCGCTTGCAGCGCCGTATTGTCGGGGTCGACACTGAGGGCAAACCGGGCGTTGCTCTCCGTGTATTCGTGACCGCAACAAACCAAGGTTTCGCCCGGCAGCAACGAGAATTTCTGCAAGGAGGAGAACATCTCCTCAGCCGTGCCCTCGAGCAATTTCCCGCAACCGAGGCTGAACAAAGTGTCGGCGCAGATCAATACCCCGCCATCAGGGAAGTAATAGGAAATATGGCCACGGGTGTGGCCGGGCGTATCGATCACACGGCCAATCGCTTGCCCCAAAGCCACCGTATCGCCCTCGCGCACGGCTTGATCCAGCGGCGGAAGCCGGTAAGCATCGGCCGCCGCCCCGACCACCTTGCATCCGAAACGGGCGCGCACCTCATCAGTGCCGGCGATATGGTCATCATGGTGGTGGGTGAGCAGAATTAGGTCGAGCCGGCCGCCCTCGCGCTTAACCGCCTCGATGACGGCACGGGCATCGGCCGGATCTACGACTGCGACGGCCCCCGAGGATGTGTCTCGCAGGAGCCAGGCGTAGTTGTCGGACAGGATAGGGAGGGGGGTGGCAATGACGCTCATGGCCCGCAATGTAGACCGGCGTCCGTCCGCCGCAATGGGGTCATGCTCCCCTCAACCGGCGAACTGACCTAATATATGTGGGCGGCTATGGGGGCGGACGCAGCCAAAACGGCGGATTTTTACATCTCCTCGCGCGGGGCGGCCGCGGCGAGCTTGGTTCAGGCACGCCTCCGGAATATCTGGCCAGCCGTCCGCGGCGAAGCGGTCCTGGGCGTGGGCTATGCTATTCCATACCTCCTGCTATGGCGGGATTCTGCCGCACGCTGCATCGCCGCCATCCCTGAGCAGTTCGGGCCGTATCGCTGGCCCCCCGCCGGTCCCAATATTTGCTGCGCCACCGAGCAAGATTGCTTACCGTTCCCCGACTTAACATTCGACCGGGTCCTGGTCGTGCATGGGCTAGAGACCGCCGGCAACGCGCGGCGGCTTTTGCGGGAAACCTGGCGGGTTCTCAAGGATAGCGGGAGATTGCTGGTGATCGCCGCAAACCGCAACGGGTTGTGGGCGCATTCGGAAACCACGCCCTTTGGCCAGGGCCAACCGTATTCGCCCGAGCAAATCGGAGCCCTGCTGGAAGACACGTTTTTTCGGGTCGAGCGGCGTGACTCGGCGCTCTTCGTGCCGCCAACCGGTTT
>JAFAHH010000539.1 GCA_019237355.1 Acetobacteraceae bacterium
CCAGGATGGCCCGATTGGTACACGGAATAAAGGGCATTGACTAGGCAGTCCCCGAACGCATAGGCGTAAACGTAGAAGGGCGTGTGGATGAAATGCGGCACATAGGCCCAGAACACGTCGTAGTCCGGGGTGAACTCAAAGGCGGGCCCGAGGCTTTCCGTCTGCACTTGGCGCCATAGCTCGCCGATTCGCTCCGGCAGCAGCTCGCCGCTGCGGCGCTCGTCGTGCAGCAATGTCTCGAAGCGGTAAAACGCGATCTGGCGCACCACGGTGTTGAGCATGTCCTCAACCTTGGCGGCCAGCATGATCTGCCGCCGGCGCGGATCGCTCTCGGCATCCAGCAGGGCCCGGAACGTCAGCATTTCGCCGAACACGCTGGCGGTCTCGGCCAGAGTGAGAGGGGTGCCGGACATGAGGTATCCCTGGTCGGCGGCCAGGATTTGATGCACCCCGTGGCCGAGCTCGTGCGCAAGCGTCATCACATCGCGGGTGCGGCCATGGTAATTCAGCAGAAGATACGGATGGGCGGATGGCACGGTCGGATGGGCAAAGGCGCCGCCTGCCTTACCGGGCTTAAGGGTGGCGTCGATCCAAGGCCGGGCGAAGAAACGCCCGCCGATCTCGGCAAGCTCCGGGCTGAAGGCAGCGTAGGCGGTGAGTACCCGGTCGCGCGCCTCGGGCCACGGGATTTGCCGGTCCGTGTCGTCCGGCAGCGGCGCGTTCCGGTCCCAATGCTGCAACTTCGGCAAGCCCAGCCATTTAGATTTCATCTGATAATAGCGATGGGAGAGGCGGGGATAGTCGGCTCGGACCGCGGTTACCAGCGCATCGACCACCTCATCTTCCACCATGTTCGCCCGGTTCCGGTAGCTGCCCGGCCGTGGGTAGTGTCGCCATTCGTCGATGATCGCCTTGTCCTTGGCGAGCGTATTCGTGATCAATGAAAAGAGACGGATATCGCGGCCGAAGGTCTCGCCAATGGCTCTGCCCGCGGCCTCGCGGACGTCACGATCGCGGTCTGAGAGCTTGTTCAGCGCGGCGCTAAGGGTGAGGTTCTCCCCGGCAACGGGGATGCGTATCGCCGCGATGGTCTCGTCGAACAGCCGGCTCCAGGCCGATCGCCCGGTCACCTCCTTTTCGTGCAGCAGCTTCTCGAGATCATCGGCGAGTTGGTGGGGCCGGAACACGCGCAGGTCCCGCAGCCAGGGTCGCCAACGCGCGGCCGCAGGATCGGAAAGTTTTTGTTCCAGATCGGCATCGCCGAGCCGGTTCAGTTCGAGGGTGAAGAAAAGGAGCTGGCTGCTGATTGCTGTCACCCGCTCATTCGTAGATTGGTAGAAGCGTCCGAGCATCGGGTCGGTCGAATCGCCGCTGAACAACAATTGTGCGTAAGACATGAGACGGCCGAGGATCTCATCGATCCGCTCGTACGCGGCGATCGCGGCTGCCAGCTCAGCGCCGGAGAGTTGCGCGAGTCTCCCAGCATACGACCCGGCGAAGGCCTGGGCTGCGGCATCGGCTTCACGGAAATCGGCTTCGATGGCCGGGCTATCGGGGGCTGGGTAGAGGTCGGAAAGGTTCCATTCGGGCAGTGCCTCGGGTGCGCTCGCGGCGGGGCCTTCTGGATCAAGGGCCGCACTGCGGCGCGAGACAATCTCATTCATGCGATAGGAATTCCTGCTTCTTGCCGCCTCGCATGTAAGGTTCGGGCGGTGCCGGGGGAAGGGAGGCACGGCAGCGAGGCTCGGAATACCTGGCGCAGGCAGGCTGGTCCGAACCGGACCGGACCTGCCGAGACCCTTGGCTGCCAACGCCGGTGGACGGCGAAGCCGATGCCGACAGCTTGCTAGGCGCTCTGTTGCGCTCCGGAAGAAGTTCTTTTGGGATGCCCTATGGCGTACGACATCAGCTCCCTCAGGCTTTGTCCGGTTTGAGACGGCGTGCGCTTCCCACAAAAGCTGGCAGCCGCTAGGACCGCGACTTCGATGCTGCCCCGAATCATCCGGCGGTGCAGCACGGAGGTGCTGTTCCAACCAGGAGGATCCGCCGTATGAATGAGAACGCTCCTCCACAGCGCGATTTGGGCTTCCGCAATCTGCCTAAATTGTCCTGGTCAGAACAAGACCGTGCCGGGTCGATCGAGCAGCTCATCGACCACGCCTCCTCCGAAGCGGAGCAGGTAATTGGCTGGTATCTGCGCAAGGTGGGTAAAAAGCGGTTCGGTGCGCGCGCGCTGAGGCTGTTCGCGATCCTGGCGACCACCGCCGCCGCGCTCATCCCGCTAATCGCGCAAATCTATACGGGTGCCTTCGCGCCGGCTTGGGCCTCGGTCGTCTTGGTCCTCGCTGCTGCCGCAGTCGTGCTCGACCGGTTCCTGGGTTTCTCAAGCGGCTGGATGCGGTTCCTCGTAACGGAGCTACAGATCCGCGAGGCCTTGCACCGCTTCCACCTACGCGTCGAAACCAAGCGCGCGGCCTGTAGCGATACGGGATTTGAAACAGCAGACGTCCAGGAAGTTATTGCCATCTGCCTCGATTTCGTTTTGGCGCTTGATCACATCCTCCGCGATGAGACCAGCCATTGGGCGACGGAATTCCGGGCAGTGCTGCGCGAAATGGAGGAGGCGGCCCGAGTGCAGGCAGAGGCGCGCCGAACCGGAGCCGTTAGGCTTTCGTTCCCCCTTGCAGACCAGGCAACGAAAGGATGGGAAGCAGCGATCGATGGCGGTGCGGCCGCAATCTACTATAACGAGTCCGCGACGATTCGCGATCTCAGTCCCGGCAAGCACACTGTGCAGTTGCGCGCGGAAATTGACGGCCAGCAGAAGACAGCGCGCAAGAGCTTCACCGTGCTAGGCGGCGAGGTGGTGAATCTCGAGTTCCGGTAGAGTTTGATTTCAGAGCGCGATTCAGGCTTTCCGACGATGCCGCCTCAAGCCATCGCGCTCAATCCAGCGTCTCGTGGTACGAAAACGCGGCAACCACCCCCGCTGCCACCGCAAACAGCGCCATCGGCCACAAATCGGGAAGGATCTCGGGGAGTCCATTCCCCTTGAGCAGTACGCCCCGGCAAATGCGCAAGACATGGGTCAGCGGCAAAACCTCGCCGATAAACCGCGCCCAGGCGGGCATTCCATAGAAGGGATAGAGGAACCCAGAAAGCATAAACGACGGCAGCAGCGCAAACTGCACCAATTGCTGCGCCTGCATCTGTGTCGTGGCAATCGTCGAGAAGGTAAACCCTAGGGCAAGATTGCATGCGATGAACACACCCAGCGCGAACAGCAGCAGCGGCACGGACCCGCGAACGGGCACATCAAATACAAGCACGGCAACGGCCAAGATCAGGAAAGTCTGCGCATAGCCGAGCCCGATATAAGGCACGATCTTGCCCAGCATTACTTCGACCGGACGAACCGGCATCGCCAGCAAGTTTTCCATCGTGCCGGTCTCGCGCTCCCGCGTGATGGCCAAGGTTGTGATTACCATTGTTGAGAACGACAAAACCACCCCAATCAGCCCGGGCACAATGTTCAGCGCCGTAATCTGCTCCGGATTGTAGCGGGCATGGAGGATCGCCTCGTAAGGAGGACTGACCGGCTCGCCTTGCAAGGATACCGGCAGGTCGCGGTTCAGTACGCTGGCATTCAGGGCCGTCATCGCGGCCGTGGCGTGAGCGATCGCTGTAGGATCGGTCGCGTCAGCCTCCATCAGCAGAGATGGCTTTTCGCCACGGTCGACCGAACGGGCAAAATCCGGTGGGATACGCAGCACGAACAACACGTCGCCACGGGCGAGCGCCGCCTGCGCTTCCTGCACGGTCGGATAAGGGTGAATATCGAAATAACCGGTATTGGCCAGAGCCGCCGTAACGGTACGCTCATAACGCGAGTGATCGGCAGAAACTAACGCGGTCGGCAGGTGCCGCGGATTGGCGTTCAGCGCGTAACCGAACAGGAAGAGTTGTATCAACGGCAGTATCATGGTCAGCCCGATCGTCGCAGGGTCGCGCCGCATTTGAATCGATTCCTTGCGCAGTACGGCGAGCACGCGGGCGGGGGAGAAGCGGGTCACGACATGCCCTCAGACTGGCGGAGCAAATGTACGAAAACGTCGTCGAGCCTTGGCTGGGCCTCGCGCCATTCGAGGCCAGCCTGGTTCTCGGGTTGCCAGATCGCGCGCACCACAGCTTCGCGATCGGTACCGGCCACATGGAGGACGTGTCCAAATATAGCTGCACTGTCGACCCCCGGGTCTGGTCGCAAACGCCTGAGCGCCGCTTCGAGGTCCGGGCCGGTTGCCTCGAAGGCAACCATCTGCGCATCGCGCACCACGGCTTCAGCCGTGCCCTGGACAACCAGCCGCCCGCCGGCCAGATAGATGATGCGCTGACACCTTTCAGCTTCGTCCATATAATGGGTGGAGACCAGCACGGTCATCCCCTCCGCAGCCATATCCGTAATCAGATCCCAGAATTCGCGCCGTGCCTTCGCATCCACTCCCGCCGTTGGCTCATCCAGCAGCAACAGCCTCGGGGCATGCAGAAGACAGGCGGCGAGCGCCATCCGCTGCTTCCAACCACCGGAAAGCGCTCCGGCGAGCTGCGCCGCCCGGGGGGCGAGACCCATGCGCTCCAGCACCTGGCTGATCGCCCGGCGGCGGTTAGGAATCTCATATAGTTCAGCGACGAATTCGAGGTTCTCGGCGACGGTTAGGTCACCATAGAAACTAAATCGCTGGGTCATGTAGCCCACCTGCCGCCGTATTTCGGGCGCCCGGCGGATAAGGTCCAAGCCGAGGCAGGTCCCGCCGCCGCCATCTGGGGTCAGCAGGCCGCACAGGATGCGAATGGTCGTGGTCTTGCCGCTCCCGTTGCCGCCGAGGAATCCGCAGATTTCACCCTCGGGCACTTGTAACGAAAGCCCATCAACCACCTTCAGGGACCCGAAGCTCTTGCGCAAATCATGCACATCGATTGCGAGCGCCGTCACGACCGAGCCGGTTCCGGCAACTGCCGCACATCGACCGGCTGACCAGGCTTGAGCGATGCGGCGCGGCTGGGCTCCGGCCGGGCCTCGATCAAATAGACCAAGTCCTCGCGCGTGGACTCGCTGTAAATAACAGGCGGCGTGTATTCAGGCTGGGGCGCCACAAACGAGACATGCGCGACCAGGCCCGGCGAGCAACTATCGCAGCTCACCGCTACTGCGTCGCCCGGATGGATGTTGGCGAGCGCCGTTTCGGGCGCGAAGAACCGAACGAGGACGTTTTCCGGCGGCAGGAGCGACACGACGGGCGTCCCAGCCGCAAGCATTTCACCTGGCCGGGCAAAGGTATCCGCGACCCGGCCAGCAACGGGCGCCACCACGCGCCGCTGCGCTAAGCGCCATTCGGCTTGCGCAAGGGAGGCGCGGCCGGCTTCGACTGCTTTTTGCTGCGCCAGGATCTCGTGCGGGCGCCCACTCGGCTCCCGCAGGAGCGACAGCCGGGCGGAAGCGGCCTCCACCTTCGCCGCCGCCGATCGTACATCGGCCTGCTCCTGCTCGACGAGTTGGCGGCTCGCTACCCCGGTTCGAACAAGGGTCTCATTCCGCGCGAGATCACGGCTGATTCGGTCATAGGCGGCTCGCGAATCGGCGAGATTGGCTTCCGCCTGCGCGATTTCGGCCGGGCGGCCGGGCGTGCACAGATTCACCAGCCGCGCCTCGGCTTCGGCGAGAGCCGCCGCGGCCTGGTCGCGCGCTGCCCGGTCGCCCGCTTCATCCTGGGCGAAAAGGAGATCCCCGGCCGATACCTGGTTCCCGCGCGCGACTGCTAGCCCCGTAAGCAGCCCAGGCTGGACGGGAGCCACCCTGACATACTCGGCCTCGACATAACCTTGCCAGACGTCGGGCGCTCGGCGATGGCCGAGGTAGCGCCACGCCCCAATCCCGGCCGCGAGGATCGCAGGAAGCAGCAATACCATCGGGCCGCGCTTCACGGGTCGCGATCCGCAGCGAGTGCGCTGAGCAACAGGTTAAGATGGGTCTCGATAAGACTGGGGGGGTCAAAGATGGGCCCCGCGTGCTGGCCGAGCGAATGTTTCCAGAGCATGATGAGCAGGAATGGGGCGATGAAAATCGGGGCGACCTGACGGGCGTCGATATGGCGGAACTCCCGCCGCTCAACGCCGCGCTCGATGACCGTGCCCAGGAGCCGCATGCCGCGCCGAACCACCACGGTGGCGTAGAACCGCGCTATCGTGGGGAAATTGCCGGCTTCGGTCAGAACAAGTTTTGGGATCGCGGTCAGGTCTGTCGCAGCCAGTTGCAATAGCCGGTTTGCGATCAAGCGAAGCAGATCAGCCGACGAACCCTCGTGAGCCGCAATCATCGCGTCGATCTGATCGAGGTTCGGCAAGAGCTTCTGCCGCACCACAGCCCGGAACAGATCCTCCTTGGCAGGGAAGTAGAGGTAAATCGTTCCTTTGCCGATCCCGGCGGCAGAGGCGATGTCCTCAAGCTTGGCGGCCGCATAGCCGCGCTGGGCAAATACGGCCAAAGCCGCGTCTACGATTTCGCTGGGGCGTGCCTCCTTGCGGCGTGAACGGCGCCTCGGCGTCGATTGTCCAGCTGATGGCATTGGCCCTAATTACCGGATGGTCAGTCGGTAACTCAAGTGATTTTGCACCCGCCGAGGCCGATGAGGGCCAACGGGTACCAACCAGCGAAGGTATGCCGTTGGCCAGCGAAGGTATGCCGTTGGGCAGGCCAGCTCTTTGGGGGGAATGCTTCGGTTGAAGTGATCCTGCCCGCGCCCGGCGGCGCCGGTTCACATGACGATCGCGGCCCGCTCAGCAGCGGCTATGCGCCAAGCGATGTCGGCGTCCTCCTCGAACAACTCTGTCAGCTTCTTCATCATCGTGCCGCCGAGTTCCTCTGCATCCACGATCGTCACCGCCCGACGGTAGTAACGGGTGACATCGTGACCAATCCCGATCGCAATCAACTCGATCAAGGCGCGGCTCTCGATTTCCCGGATGACCTCGCGCAGATGCCGCTCGAGATAGTTGCCGGGGTTCGCAGAGAGCGTGGAATCGTCAACCGGCGCGCCATCGCTGATGACCATGAGGATGCGCCGGTGCTCGGGCCGAACCACCAACCGGCGATAAGCCCATAATAGCGCCTCCCCGTCGATGTTCTCCTTGAGCAGCCCCTCTCGCAGCATCAGACCGAGATTCTTGCGCGACCGACGCCAAGGTGCGTCGGCGGCTTTGTAAATGATGTGCCGCAAATCGTTGAGCCGGCCCGGGTTGCGCGGCTTGCCGTCCTGGACCCAGCGCTCGCGCGATTGCCCACCCTTCCAGGCGCGCGTGGTAAAGCCGAGCACCTCGACCTTTACGGCGCAGCGCTCGAGCGTGCGCGCGAGGATATCCCCGCACATGGCCGCTACCGTGATGGGCCGCCCGCGCATCGAGCCCGAGTTGTCGATCAGCAAGGTGACGACCGTATCGCGAAACTCGGTGTCCATTTCGCGCTTGTACGAAAGTGCCTGCAGCGGATTGACCACGACGCGCGAAAGGCGGCCGGAATCGAGCAACCCCTCCTCGAGGTCGAACTCCCAAGCACGGGTCTGCTGCGCCAGCAGGCGCCGCTGCAGCCGGTTGGCGAGCTTCGAGATCACGCCTTGCAGGTTCTGTAATTGCTGATCGAGCTGATGGCGCAGCCGGGTCAGCTCGTCCGGGTCGCAGAGCTCCTCGGCCGCAATCTCTTCATCGAACGCGCGGCTATAGGCGCGATATCCCGAACCCGGATCGAGATTGGCCCGTTCGCGCCGGACTTGCGGCCCCGCTGGCCGGTCCTCGCCCTCGGCTCCAACGGCCTCATCCTCCGCGGAATGCGAGGGCTGATCCTCGACCGCAGCCGCCTCCATCTGCTCGGCTTGGGCGCTTGGGAATGCTTCGGGGTCGGACTTCGACTCGCCCTCTCCCGGCTCGGAGCTTTCCTGCTGCCCTGATTGATCCTCTTCCTGTTGCTCTTCCTCGGGACTGAACTCGGGCTCGGCCTCCGCTTCCGGCTCCGCGAGGTGAAGCGCCGCAAGTAGTTTACGGGCGGCGCGGGCATAGGCGTCCTGGTCATCTTGCTGCTCGCCCAACTCGCTTAGAGCGGTCTGAGCAGCCGCGCCGAGGGTGTTGCGCCAAAACTCGAGCACCCGGTGAACAGCAGTGGGGGACTGCTCGCCGGACATCCGCTCACGCGCAAGCAGCGAAAGCGCCGCCGCCGCCGGGAGCTGCTCCTTACGCGTCATGCGGTCGTAGCCTTCCGCCTCGCATTCTTCGGCGAGTCGCGCGCGCAGGTTCGCCGCCACACCAGACATATGCCGGCCGCCGACCACCTCGACGCGCGCCTGCTCGAGCGCGTCATACACGTCCTTTGCTTCGCGCTGCGGCGGGGAGCGTGAGGCGTGCACCGCATCATCGTGCAGCTTAAGCCGAAGCGCCACGGAATCGGCCGCGCCGCGGAGGCGCCCTACCTCCGCTGGCGGCAGCCCCCGGGTTGGCAACGGGAGCCGCGCCCGCTTGCCGGCAAGCCCGGCCGGGCCGGGCTGGAATGAGACCTGAACATCCGGTTTGTCCGCCATCGCGCGCAGCACGCCCGCGGTAGCGCGCTTGAAGTCTTCAGACCGTGCGTTGTCCTTCTGGGCCATCTTCCCTAATGATGTAAACGTAGCCCGGTCGGGATCTCCTCGTTGAAGCACCGCTGGTAGTACTCGGCAACGGTCTGTCGCTCGGCCTCATCGCATTTATTCAGGAAGGTCAGGCGGAAGGCGAAGCCGATATCGCCGAAGATACGCGCGTTCTCCGCCCAGGTAATCACGGTTCGCGGCGACATGACCGTCGATATATCGCCGTTGATGAAGCCGGCCCGTGTCAGGTCGGCGAGCGCCACCATGCTCTCCACCCGTTTGCGCATAGCGGCATCGGAGGGGTTGATGCCAAGCTTAGCCAATACGATGGAGGTCTCTTGCGCATGTGGGAGGTAATTGAGCGTCGCCACAATGTTCCAGCGATCCATCTGTCCCTGGTTGATTTGCTGCGTGCCGTGGTAAAGCCCCGTCGTATCGCCAAGCCCGACCGTGTTGCTGGTGGAAAATAGCCGGAACGAAGGATGCGGCCGGATCACACGGTTCTGATCGAGTAACGTGAGCTTGCCTTCCACCTCAAGCACGCGCTGGATCACGAACATCACATCGGGCCGGCCGGCATCATATTCATCAAACACCAGTGCGCAGGCGTGCTGCAAGGCCCAGGGAAGAATACCTTCGCGAAATTCAGTAACCTGCTTGCCATCACGCAGCACGATTGCGTCTTTGCCAATTAAATCAATCCGGCTGATATGGCTATCAAGGTTGATGCGGATACAGGGCCAGTTCAGCCGGGCAGCAACCTGCTCGATATGCGTTGATTTTCCGGTGCCGTGGTAGCCCTGAATCATCACCCGGCGGTTGAAGGCGAATCCGGCCAGGATGGCGAGCGTGGTGTCGCGGTCGAATTTATAGGCATCGTCGATATCGGGCACGTGCTCGGTCCGTTCAGAAAAAGCCGGCACCTGCAGGTTGGTATCGACGCCAAACACCTCTCGCGCCCGGATGGTTGTATCCGGCACATCGATTGCGGATGTCGGACGTATCTCGGCGAGAGCGGTAACGTTATTCATCAGTGCGAGATCCTATATCTCTGGCGAACATCTAGTGCGGGACCGGCCGGGCCAAAAGGCACGCCTCCCGACGCTACCCAGCGGCTGCCAGCTTCGCCTCGGGGCGCAATTTCGACCGTAGCGCCGCATAAGCGAGGTTGATCACCTTGAGCCGCTCTTCGCAAAGCCGGTCGCCCCCGTTCGCATCAGGGTGATGACGCTTGGCGAGTTCTTTATACCGGCTCTTGACCTGCTCCAGCGTTGTGGGCCAGGACAATCCCAATGTAGCCAGAGGCTCCCGCAACTCGGGCGGAACCCGGTCAGGTATCCGGGATCCGTTGCCTCGCACCCGCCCCGTGTCCAGGACGCGCAGCGGATCATTCAGCATCGCCTCGTCCCAATTTGCCCCAAGGCGCCCGAGCGGCCAGCTCGGCCTTTGCCAGGCCGAGTCCGCCCGCATATGCGCCTCGATCTCGCCGGGCGACATGCCTTTATAATAATCCCACGTGCTGTTGTA
>JAFAHH010001020.1 GCA_019237355.1 Acetobacteraceae bacterium
TGTTCCGACACCATCTGCGACAGAGTTCTATCAAAAAGGGGCTTTATCGGGCCATAGGTGAGCGGGCTGTTCGGCTCGATAATCACGGCCGCACCGGGCGCTGCAGCTTGCTGTCTCAGCAGCTCGCCCTGCTCGAATGGCATGCTGGCAACGATCGTTTCGGGAGCTCTTGCGACACCCAAACCAAGCGGCCCGAACCCGCGAGGCGGAATCGTGCGTAGAATCTTTGCCCCGATATGTTTCAGGTCCTCTACCACCAGTTTCGTGGCGGCCATAGGCGCTATCCCTCCGGGGACCGTACGCGGTGTCACCAGATACTGGCGTTCTCGCATCTGAACCGTTACACTATCGTTGACCCCGTCATCCGGTCGTTTCGGCAAGGTCGCCATCGTTCCCCTTTAACCTAACACAAAGCCTCGGCTGCCTAGGCGGGCTTCAGCAATGAGTTTTTCTCTATGAACAGGTGATTGCCGAATTCCCCGATAAGGCTTTGGCCGACTGCCTCAGGGATTTCGACCACAATATGTGATGGATTCGCAGCATTCGGGTAGGCATTCAGCTCCTGAGCTCCCGGTACGTGCGGCAACAGCTCGCGCAGCCGCGCCATCTCTGATGCCGCACGTGTGCTATCGGGTTTATAGGAGACCAAGTATTGCTCCAGTCCCCGACTGCCAAATGGTCCTACCATGACATGTTGCTCCTGCAGGAGGATTACGTCCCATATATAGGCACGCTCCTGAAGGACACAGTCCTGGACTCCCCATAACCGGCTGCATCCGCGGCAAGCGCCTGGGACGAACCGTCCTTGCGTGAAGAAATCTCGACCGAAAGGGCCATTTGGCGCCGGAGCAAGCTGCTAAACGGCGCTGAACGGCAGCAACGGGGCGAGCCGGGCGAACACCGTCCCAACCTGCAAACCCAACGCTTGGTTTCCGAGTGCCCCCCGATGATGCTGCCGATAACCGGGGCTACGGATCCGACGGTCTGACCGATGGCGCCCTGCGGCTGCACCTGCGCGGCGCTGAATGGCCCTAGGCCGCCCGCAACGCTGCCAACCCCGGGCCCGATTGAGCCACCAAGCGGGACAGCGGGGCCGGTGCCGATTGTTCCCTGCGGCTGTCCTGGGCCGGCGCCGAACGGTACTAGGCCATCAACCGCATTGCCAATCGCCCCCTGTGGCTGCACCTGGCCAGCGCTGAAAGGCAACAACGGGGCTAGCTGGCCCAACACCGTCCCAACTTGCTGACCCAACGCTTGGTTGCCGAGTAACCCCCCGATGGTGCCGCCGAGGATCGGCGCTATGGACCCGATCGTCTGGCCGACAGCGCCTTGAGGTTGCACCTGGCCAGCGCTGAACGGCAACAACGGGGCTAGCTGGCCCAACACCGTCCCAACTTGTTGACCCAACGCTTGGTTGCCGAGTAGCCCGCCAATGGTGGTGCCGAGGATCGGGGCTATGGACCCGATCGTCTGGCCCGATGCTCCCTGTAACTGGATCTGAGGAGTGCTTGGCAAGCCAAGACTAGCGAGTGCCGGAGGTGATGAACACATGAGACCGCCCTTTGGTTGCAAAGGCCGCGAGCGCAGCCTACCGCCGGGGCGATTTCTCTCTTATTCTATCCCGTGTCAAGGGTGCCAGGTCCTGGAGATGCGTCTTAAGCGAGCAAGTTTGCGAACGTCTAGCTTTTATCCTGAGTAGGGGAGGTAGTTAAGGGCGCTCGGCGCGGGAGAAGTGGTAGCCAACAACCCGGCGCCGCCATCGCCTGCATACGCGTGTCACACCTGCGAGCCGGTATTCCAGGCGCCCGCGCCGGATCTGCCGATCAAAGGGCAAGCCAGAGCGGGACTGATCGCAATATCCTAGCTGAACGCCAGCGACGGGCTGCGGCAGACCCAGGTGATTGGCGATTACGGTGTGCTGGCGCACGGTTATCTCCGCCGCGACCGCATCCTCGATGACCTGGTGCCGCCAGAGATCCCGATCCCCGCCTTGGCCGAGGTGCAGGTCGCCTTGCAGCAGGCAACAGCCTGCGTGACTGGCGAGCACGGCAATGCACTGAAGCAACGGCTCCGCACGGGCACCGTGGTCACCTACGACGACCGGAACTGGGAGCTACGCTGGTCGCAGGAGCGGCGCCGGATTAACCTGTCACGCGCCATTGCCGTTGATATGGAGAGCGGAACCTTAGCCGCCCAGGGCTAAGCTGCTCGGGCGGAACGGACGGGCGCCCTTCGCTTGCGTAGAGCTGGCTAAAGCTCCGGCTAAGCTGCGTCAGGACCTCGCGGACCAGTTTCCGGACCTGGCGTAGAGGATGCTGCTCCGGAACCCGGGCTTCCCGCGAGATATAGGAAAACAGCTCGGCCTGATCGATGAACCTGCCGCGCTTGGCCTTACTCCGATATAGCCCGCAGGTTTGAATCATTCCGAATCTGCGCCGGGCAAGAACTTTTTCAGCAAATTGCTGCCCGCTCTCGTGCGGCGATCAGCTGATATTCGAATGGTTTCGAACATCAGGGCGAGATTCTGTAGTTCAGGGGAACCTACGCGGCGTTCCGAAATAGATCCTCAGTCAGCATGATTACGCCGACGTCACATCAAAATTACTGGGAAAACAAAGTAGTTTGAATGAAGCCCGCGTACCTTCAGTGGGCGCCGATCGTGCTTCGAGTGATAGGCTATCTGTCGAGATCGTCCACATTCTCGGTCGGTAGTCCAAGCTGGGCGTACGTTGCAGCGCGATCCGACCCCTCACACGGCTGTTGGATTACGAGCAGCGCACAAATGGGCCGCTGCGCCGATTCGGGTCAACGGCGAGTGTCCCTATTTATGTCCTCTTTGTGTCCCCCTCGGATGTCCCTTCGATCTCACCACGGGGTTTCTGCGACTTTGCCCTACTCGGGCTT
Organism: Acetobacteraceae bacterium; assembly: GCA_019237355.1. Classification (GTDB taxonomy): domain Bacteria; phylum Pseudomonadota; class Alphaproteobacteria; order Acetobacterales; family Acetobacteraceae; genus JAFAHH01. The sequence goes on from JAFAHH010001020.1 coordinate 2,905, forward strand.
GATCTTTTAAGTATTCGAGTCTTCTAAGGTGTGCTGGCAGGCCCGGTTTGCAGTCATGGCGGCCGCTTCGACTTGCCGCTGTCCGACCCGAGACATGGGTGACAAGTCGTTCCGAACACATGGGTAACACTCCCGACTTTGGAACGGGAGATGTTGATGCCATGGAGGGAGCGTTCGGCTATGCAAGAGCGCCTGCGGTTCGTCGCCCGCCTGATCGAGGAAGAGGGTATGAGCGATTTGTGCCGGGAATTCGGCATTTCGCGGAAGACCGGCTATAAGATCTTCAATCGTTACAAAGAGGAAGGTGCTTCGGCGTTCACCGACCGCTCGCGCCGGCCAGTCCGTCACGCCAACCAGCTCCCGCCGCAGATCGAGGCCTTGATCGTCCGGTCCAAAAACGACAAGCCGCACTGGGGCGCCCGCAAAATCCGCGAGCTGCTGGTCCGCCGCCTTCCCGGCGATCTCAGGGTCCCAGCCTGCAGCACGATCCACGCCGTTCTCGACCGCCACCGC
>JAFAHH010001056.1 GCA_019237355.1 Acetobacteraceae bacterium
GCAGGATGCGACGGACTACCTCTTCCGGAAATCCTGCCCGAGCTAGGGCCGCCACGTCCTTCTGGACGAACTCATCGGGACATTTATCCCGGAATGGCCCGAGACCTCGCCGGCGAGCCGTGACTAGCGCGGAGCGAAGCTCGTCACCTGACTCGGTGGCGATCGCCTGCCGGCGTATGCTCCGAGAAATGCCCCTTTTCGTGAGATCGGAGTCTATCGCCAGCCGAGACCGGCCCGAGCGGCCCATCCGGCGAGCCCGCCCCGCAGCATATCCAGCGTCGTCCAACGCTCCGGTGCACCGCAAACGCTCGAGGATGGCTGCGATATCCAACCGTGCTCTCGCGACCTTCTTCTCAGCGACACTGCTCGGCTCGCCCTCTGCGGATCGGGCCCATCGCGCGATCCGGCGCTCAAGGACGCGAACCACCGCAGCCTCGCTACCCGCGTAACGCGACAAGTAGGCTGCCGCTGCTTCCAGCAGGTCGTTAAAGCTGGGTTCAGGCTGAGGCTTTCCCACACGACGATCCTGCCAGCACCATCGACGAGATGAAAGCCGGTTTGACCGTGACAGATCGCGGTGCAATTGATCCTTATTTCCGCCCTCGTCGAACCCATCCGCAAGATCCTGCCCCAAACTGAGAGCGAGCCGTGACCATTCCCGCCTTGATGCCGACCTACGCCAGGATGGACGTCGCTTTCGACTATGGCGCCGGCAGCTGGCTCGTCACCGGGGATGGACGACGGTTTCTGGACTTTGGCGCGGGAATCGCAACGTCCTCACTTGGACATAATCATCCAGGCCTCGTAGCGGCGATCTCGGCTCAGGCTGCACGGGTTATGCACGTCTCCAACCTATACCGTGTTCCCGAAGCGGAGCGGCTGGCAGAGCGGCTCGCGGGCGCAACTTTCGCCGACAGTGTCTTCTTCTGCAATTCCGGCGCGGAGGCCAACGAAGGACTGGTTAAGATCATCCGGAAGGCCATGTCGGGGATGGGGCGCCCGGAGCGATATCGAGTCATCTGCTTCGAGGGCGCCTTTCACGGCCGCACGCTTGCCATGTTGTCAGCGACGGGCAATCCGAAATATCTGAACGGATTCGAACCCGCCGTCGATGGCTTCGATCATGTGCCGTTCAACAACATGAACGCTGTACGCGATGCAATCGGGCCGTAGACGGCATGCATCCTGGCGGAGCCAATCCAGGGCGAGGGGGGCATCCGACCTGCTGAGCCCCGTTTCCTGCAAGACCTACGGGCTGCCTGCGACGAGTTCGGGCTGCTACTTGGAATCGACGAAGTGCAGAGCGGAATGGGCCGTACAGGCAAGCTACTTGCCCATGAATGGGCCGGCATCCGCCCTGACGTTGTTTCCCTCGCAAAAGGCATCGCAGGCGGATTCCCGATGGGCGCCATTCTCGCGACGGAGGCCGCGGCTCGCCACCTCACCGTCGGGAGTCACGGCACGACTTTTGGAGGCAATCCGCTGGCATGTGCCGCAGCCAACGCGGTACTCGACGTGCTACTTGCTCCGGGCTTTCTCGACCGTGTCATCGAAACGGGAGGTCGGCTACTGGCTGGCCTGGACAGGCTTGCCCAGGAACATCCCAGTATCATCGACTCAGTGCGTGGCAAAGGTTTACTCCTGGGAGTAAAATGCAGAGTCCCTCACCGTGAATTCCAGCAAGCATGTATGTGCGAAAACCTTTTGACCATAGCCGCTGGGGATAACGTAGTCCGCTTGATGCCACCGCTTAACGTCAGTCTCGACGAGGTCGAAGATGCGATCGCCCGAATCGGGCGCGCAGTCCGGCGACTTCGAACAGCCGACTCATCTTCGGCTGAGCTGTCATGAATGGAGTAATCCAAACGACGACCAACTTGTTCTCGGAGCGGGGGAAGCAGCCGCGGCATTTTCTTGACTTGCGCGGCCTTGATGAAGCGAGCTTGCGGCGCATGCTTGACTTTGCGGCACGAGCGAAGCGGGCGCGGCTCAGCTCGAAGCCTTTGACGGGCAAAGCGCTTGCGATGATCTTCGACAAGCCGAGCACCCGCACGCGCGTGAGTTTCGAACTCGCGATGCGGCAACTCGGCGGAGATGT
>JAFAHH010001057.1 GCA_019237355.1 Acetobacteraceae bacterium
CATTCCGAGCGTCGTTTACACCTGGCCGGAAGTCGCCTCAATCGGGGAAACCGAGGAAGGGCTGAAACAGCAAGGGATTGCCTATACCGTTGGCAAGTTCCCGTTTACCGCCAATGCCCGCGCACGCGCTATGGGCGATACGGACGGGTTTGTTAAGATCCTCGCCGAAAAAGCAACCGATCGCATCCTTGGCGCCCACATTATCGGCCCAGACGCAGGCACCTTGATCGCCGAGTTGGCGACAGCGATGGAGTTTGGCGCGGCGGCCGAGGATGTCGCACGCACGTGCCACGCGCATCCAAGCCTGAATGAAGCGGTAAAGGAGGCCGCGCTCGCGGTCGAAGGCCGGGCGCTGCATATCTGACCGGCGGGGCGGCTCGGGGTAAAATGAGAGGCCGCTCGGCGCAATGGAACCAACCGCCGCCTATTTGCACCGCAAGCGCCAGGAAATCGCGCTCTTTATCCGTTGTCTTGCCAGGCCGTGGTTAGCAGCCCCGGCGCGATCCATTGAAGACGTAATCGAGCAAAAATTCCGCCTCAGCGCCGAGCTGAAAGCAGAGGCCCTGCTCGACCGCTGGTGGTTGACCGAGACCAATTGGACCGGCCGCACTGGGGCGCGTATCGGGCCATTCGAAATCGCATATGGTTACCAGCGGGCGGATCTGGTCATCCGCGGCCCGCTTCCTTACCGGGCGCTGGTGTGCAGCACAGACCATGATGTTCATTACGCGAGTTATACGTCATCCGGCATGTCCGCGATGGCGGCGCTGTTGGTGGCGCTGGAACGGGCGCTTGGGGCCGTGCATCTGCTTGCCAGCCCTCAATGCTATAGCGAAACGCTGGAGTTTATACGCCTGTACGACCGCAATCTCTCTTTGCATTGCGGAGCAGGGGAGGCGGCCAGTTCCAATTCGGTGCGCCTGATCGACTCAGCCCGCGCCGACGATCCCTCGCGCTTGGGTGAGCCGCGAGGCAACGCATGCGGCCTGGTCCTCGTCGACACGAGCTGCTGGGGCGCCGATGCCGCCCCCCTCGGGCGCGTGCTGGCGTGGTGCGCAAAGGCAGGGCTGCCGGCCATTCTCGTGCGGAGCCATACCAAGCTCGATTCACTGGGGGTGGAATATGGCCGGCTCGGCTCGGCTGTATTCATCGTTCCGCGCCGGAACTGCGCGGCTTCAGTTCGTGCGATGCTCGAGCAACTCGCCGCCGAGATGGGAAGCGCCGTGCGCCTGTTTGGGGTCGCCGCCGATCCGGCGCATCTGCCGCCCTTTTGGGACAGTGAAAGCTGGCCCAAGCTGAGCGCCCAGCGATCGGCGTTCATCGTACGTAACAATCTTTATGCGGCGCATGCGTTGCAGTCGGATCTGGCGGATGCCGCCGAGATCGGCACCTATCACCACGGCGCCTATTTCACCTTGGGGGCCACGCAAGACTGGGATCAGAGCACGGCCTGGCAAATCGCGGGTGCGGTCGCTGCGCAATTGGAGCAGGAAGGCCTCCCAGCCCGGCATGCCGGTAGTTTCGGATTTGATTTTGTGGGTATCGAAGACTTCCCTGACCCGACGCGTGAACGGCGGCTGATCCGGGTGGCTATGGCCGATCTACCCGGGGCGCTGACCGCGCGCATTTCGGAACGGATTGCGGCCTGGTGGCGCGCGAATATCTAGAGTAGGCGGGCCGTGTTGCGCCCCCGCCTACCCCATGCTAGAGGCGCAGCACCGGCATGCGTCCTGCCCTGCCGGCGAGAATTTGGTCGCCCGCCATCAACCGGACGGAAGAGCACACGTGGCCTCAGGTGGTTCCACTTTGTTATCTGGCGGCCTTGCCGGGAGGTACGCAGCCGCGCTCTATTCTTATGCTGATGATCAGCACGTCCTTGATGAGGTTGTTTCGCAGATGGACGCGCTGCGCCGGCTGATCGAGCAGAGCGCGGATTTCCGCCGTTTGATAGAAAGTCCGGTCTTCGACATAGCCGAGGCCCGGAGAGCGGCGCTTGCCGTTCTGGAGCAGGAGGGTTTTGGCGAGCCGGTACGTAATTTTGTGGGCGTGGTGGCCAGCAATCGCCGCCTTGCCGCCTTGCCGCAAATCGTCTCAGTCTTTGCCCGATTGGTCGCCGAGAAGCGCGGCGTCGTGGTCGCGTATGTGGCTTCGGCGCATCCACTGAATGATGTGCAGCGGCAACAATTGCGCGCGCGCCTTATCGAAGCCGGCTATGGCAATGTGAATATCCAGGAGGATGTTCAGCCCGACCTGCTTGGAGGTCTGGTCTTACGGGTCGGTGCGCGTCTTTATGATTCCAGCCTCAAATCCCGTCTGCAGCGCCTGCAGTACGCCATGAAGGGAGCCGCCTGATGGAGATCCGTCCCGCCGAGATCTCAGATATCCTAAAAAAACAGATTGCCTCTTTCGATCGCGAGGCCGACGTCGCTGAAACGGGCCAGGTGCTGAGCGTTGGCGACGGCATCGCGCGCATATTTGGGCTGCAGAACGTAATGGCGGGCGAAATGGTTGAGTTTCCCAACGCCGGCTTGCGGGGAATGGCGCTCAATCTCGAGAGCGATAATGTGGGCGTGGTGATTTTCGGCGATGACCGGGAGATCCGTGAGGGCGACACCGTAAGCCGGACCGGAGCCATTGTCGATGTGCCAATTGGCGATGCGCTGCTTGGCCGGGTGGTGGACGCGCTCGGCAATCCAATCGACGACCGAGGGCCTATTGCGGCCACCGAGCGCCGCCGGGTGGAGGTAAAAGCGCCGGGGATCATTCCGCGCAAATCGGTGCACGAGCCGATGCAGACCGGGCTCAAAGCGATCGACGCGTTGATTCCGATTGGGCGGGGCCAGCGCGAGCTGATCATAGGCGACCGCCAGACCGGTAAGAGCGCCGTGATCCTGGATACGATAATCAACCAGAAGCAGATCAACGCTTCGGGGGATGAGAAGCGCAAGCTTTATTGCATCTATGTGGCTGTGGGTCAGAAGCGCTCTACTGTTGCGCAGCTCGTGCGGACCCTCG
>JAFAHH010000136.1 GCA_019237355.1 Acetobacteraceae bacterium
AAGCCTCGGGACGCAATTAGCAGGGCCGGCTGCGCTTGGCCGGGCATCCCGGCTTGAGGATGCATCGGGTCGCTACATCGAGAGTGCAAAGTCAACTTTTCCGCGTGGTTTGCGCCTCGACGGATTGAAAATAGTTGTCGATTGCGCGAATGGCGCTGCATACCGCGTCGCCCCCACCGTGCTGTGGGAACTCGGCGCCACGGTTATCTCCGAAGGTATCAGCCCCGACGGTTTCAACATCAACCGAGGGTGCGGCTCAACCGTCCCCGATTACATGTGCACCAAAGTTGTCGAGCACGGGGCCGATTTAGGAATCTCGCTGGATGGGGATGCGGACCGGCTGCTGTTGTCGGATGAAAATGGTGAATTGATTGATGGTGATCAGATCCTCGCATTAATTGCCCGATCTTGGCGAGCCTCAGGGCAGCTCCGGGGCGATGGGGTGGTTGCCACGGTCATGTCCAATCTCGGCCTGGAGCGGTTCCTCAACACCCAACGCCTCGCCCTCCAGCGCACCCAGGTCGGCGACCGCTATGTGTCGGAACGCATGCGGGAGAGAGGATTTAATGTCGGCGGCGAGCAGTCCGGCCACATGATTTTGACCGACTATGCGACCACGGGTGACGGCTTGGTCGCAGCTTTACAAGTACTGGCCGTAATTATTGAGCGCGGGCGGCCGGCAAGCGATGTTTGCCGGGTTTTTGAACCTTTACCCCAGAGGCTTAAGAATGTGCGCTATTCCGGCATCTCGCCGCTCGAGCACCCACATGTGAAGTCCGCAATCGCTGCTGCTCAGGCAGGCCTTGATGGATTGGGCCGGGTTGTGATCCGCGCGAGTGGAACGGAAACCGTCATTCGCGTGATGGCGGAGGCGGAAGATGAGGCCAAAGTGAGCCGTGTTGTGGATGAACTATGTGCGACGATATCGGCTTACTCCCACGCGCCGCAGCCTACACGCTGAGTTCAGGAAGACGCGTCCGTGGCCGGGTATTGGTGATCGGCGGCTCCGATCCCGGCGGGGGGGCCGGGATTCAGGCGGACATCAAGACCATTACCGCCCTGGGCGCCTACGCAGCCACAGCTATCACCGCGCTCACCGTCCAAGACACGGTTGGGGTACACGCCGTACTACCGGTGGCCGCAGATTTCATCCGCAAGCAGGCGGTCGCTGTCTTGGAGGACATTGGCGCGGATGCAATCAAAACCGGGATGCTGGGAAATGCCGCTTCGATCGCAGCGATCGCAAGGACTATCCAGCGATATGCCCCTTGTATTCCGCTCGTGGTGGACCCGGTTATGGTAGCCAAGGGCGGCGCGGCCTTGCTAGCGCTGGATGCTATCGGCGCGCTTAAAGAGCATTTGATACCGATGACGACGCTTCTTACGCCTAACGTTCCCGAGGCGGAAGTATTGGCCGGTATGACGATCCGGAACCCTTCCGAAATGCGTACGGCGGTCACTGCCCTGCTTGGGTTGGGCGCGCGGGCGGTGCTGCTCAAAGGCGGGCATTTGTCCGGCGATTGCGTGGTGGATCTGCTCGCGACCGGAGCAGGGATCACCGAATTTGCGTCTCCCCGGATTGCCACGCGTCATACCCATGGGACGGGATGCACCCTCGCCAGCGCAATTGCCGCCGGACTCGCGCAGGGTCGGCCATTGGCGGAAGCTATTGCCGATGCACGTGCGTATGTATGGCACGCCATCGAAACGGCCCCGGGGCTCGGCCGGGGACATGGGCCACTCAATCACGTGATCTAGCCGCCTCCCCACCCGCTAGAGCGCGATGGCTTGAGGCGGACTCGGGTTCCGAATTCGCGAGCGAATTGGGGTTCCGATCGTCGGAAAGCCTGAATCGGGCTCTGAAAACCAAAGTGCCTAGCCTTAGCCTAGAGGCGAGCACCTTAGGCGCAAGACGGTCGAGTTACGATGCCACATTGCTCAGAAATTCCACCTAAACGCCGTGTCCATTCTCCGACCGGCAGCGCTCACGGCGGTGCCGTCCGGCAGGGCGCCGAAAGCCTCGCGCGCGATACCCATATCTCAGACCCAGCCACCATCGACGACGTAGCTTTGATTTCGCCCGGTCGCCCGCGTCCCCATGGGTCATCTCTGCAACTATGCCGAGGTGAGAGCTACAGTCGTTCCACAAAACGGTGCTGATGCTATGACGTTGGGAAGGCAGCATACTTCAGCACGATACCGGCAAGGGCATCGTTCACTTTGCACTGCTTCAGTGAAAACGATGAGAGGACTTGATCGATCTGCGTCTCCGATAAGCTCCTGAACAGGTTTGCATAAGTCCTCTGCATCAGAGCTCCCGTGTAGAAGCAAAGCGCAGCCTGGCTGAAGCAGGGCTGGTTATAGCTTTTCGTGATGCTGTCGTCGTCAAGTATCTCGTAAATCTCCTCTGCCAGCCTCGCCGTTGCTTCCTTGACCGGCGTCGGAGGCATCCAGGCCATCCAGTCGTCGGTTCCCAGCAGCTCCTTCTTTCTGATGAAATCCCCGGCCCGCCGCAGATACTCCGATGCAGGATCGAGGACCACCAAGCCCATCACTCCGACGTCCTTATAAGTCCAAGTGGTCCAGTGCGCGCCATAGCGCTCGAAGATGCCGATCTGGTCTTCCATCGCACGCAGCCGGTCTGGCACCTCTTCCGAGGGGCCGTTATAGACCGAACCGAATTCTCCAACCCACAAGGGGACTCCGTGCTTCTTCGTGTATACGGTGCCTTCGTGGCTCAGGAACTCACTCTCTTGCTTCACTATGTCCCAGTGCTCCGGCCCCTCGCTTCTGAAACCCGACGAATGGATCGTTCCGGGGTAGTGACCTGGACCGAACCCCGCGGCGGTGTAATTGTGGCTGCTGTATACGAGGTTTTCGGCAAACGGTTCCTCTAGACCGCCGAACAGGTAGGAATACCGATCCCCCTCCAGGAAGATAATGTGGTTCTGGTCGATTTCCCTGACTGCGCCTACCGCCCGCCTGTAGACGGAGTTGAACAAATCCCAGTTCGGACGATAGTTCTTGCGGACGTTCCAAGGCAGATCGCCGAACGGGTTGTTTGCACAAGGCTCGTTCATCAGGTTGTAGCCTGCAACGACCGCTTCGTCCTTGTACCTCCTGGCAATCTCCCGCCATAGGGCAAGGAACCTATCCTGGAACTGCGCACTGTGCCAGAACAGGCTGAGCCTAGAAGCGTTGTCCGAATGCCAGTGAACGTTCTGCCATCCCTGGACGGCGTGGAGGTCTAGAATCGCGTAGAGACCATGCTTTTCGCACCACCGTAGCACCTGGGCAAGCCTCTGGAAGCCGGCTTCCTTGTAGACGAAGGGCGCCTGGTCATCTTCGAAGTGCCTGTAATTCAGAGGGAGCCTGACAACCGTCATGCCAAGGCTCTTCAGGTACTCTATGTCCGCCTCGTTGAAGAAGTGGTCCAAAAATCGCTCAAAGAAAAACTCGGCTTTCGAGGCACCCAAAACCTCACCCATCTCGACCCGCAGCGTGTGCTCTGCGCCGGAGAAACCGTTGATGAAGTCCTCCATGTTCATCCACCCGCCGACGCAGGTGCCCCGGAGGCGCACGCTGTTTCTTTGGGCATCGATGATCTGGTTGCCCCTTACGCTCAAGAAATTCATGGCCGTGCTCCGTTGCTATATTCTGATCCGGATCGTTCCGCTTCGAATGTCCGAGCAAATTTTGAGGTGTGCAATGCCGGCCACCACTATCTGGCCGAGGCGGGCCTTGGGCGGGTACGGATTGAGGCCGCGCAGAATCGGGTTGGTGATCCACGTTCCAGAAGTCTCTTGTATGGCCATCTCGGACTCCCGCGACAGAGGTTAGCTCGCGTGCGCTCGCCGGGGCGCGAGCATTGCAGCCTGCTTAAAAGGAACGGCCGGGCGCCACCTCGCGGGAGCAACCCAGGACGGCCGTGACCGCTTGGCAATCCCGGACAACGGTCCACAACACGACGGCGCCGACCAGATCGAGCGCGGCGAGGCAGACGAAGAAAGGACCGTAGCCGATGCTCGCGACGAGCGCGCCGATGAGGAGCGAAAATATTAGAACGCCGCCGTTGCCGAACGTACCGGCCATGCCGGCGACGGTGGCAACCTCGCTCTTTTTGAAAAGGTCGGACGCCATCGTGATCACCGTTACCGAGAGGGTCTGGTGGGCAAAACCGGCTAAGCTGAGGAGCGCGATGGCGACATACGGGTCGTTGACCACGCCGACCGGGGTGACACCTATCATCATGCAGGCGCCCACCGAGAAGGCAATGCGGCGAGCGTTAATCAAAGTGACACGCCCGTACTTCTGCAGCGCCGCGCTCACCATCCCCCCGAAGACGCTGCCGAAATCCGCTGCCAGGAACGGCATCCAGGCAAAGAGCGCGATCTGCGTCAGGTCGAAGTGGCGCACGCTGGTCAAGTAAAGCGGCAACCAAAAACTGAGCGTCCCCCAGGTCGGGTC
>JAFAHH010000331.1 GCA_019237355.1 Acetobacteraceae bacterium
ATCGAATACGTCAAAATCTGCGATGTTGAAAGCGCCGACGCCGAGCCGGGCAAGAGTAAGCAAATGGATGCCGCCGACGCCGCCCATTCCGGCGATGGCGACACGTTTGAACCGCAGGGCCTCCTGCTCCCACTCGGTGACCCAACCGATATTTCGGTCGAAGGCGAGGTGGTACGAAAAGCGCGGCGCCATGCAGTCTCCCTTTTAAAGGCTGGTGCAATTGGTCCCTCGTACGCGTGAGGCCCAAATCATACGGGTAGCACGTCGTTTTCTCCGTGGTCATGGGAGCCGCCGGGACAAGTCTCGTCCTGCCTGGGATTTGGACAGCCCCTAATGTTCCTATCGGTAGAACGGGCGTAAACTCCGCAGGAGTGGCGGGATGGAGCCGGGCGGCCGAATCCCCGGGTGTAAGGAATCGTTTACACCGGCCACAGGGTTCAGAGGCCGGTTGTCCATGTCCTGACTATCGATGGGTGCAGACGCAAGGCTTCGTGGAGAAAGCGGATTGGCTAATGTGTCCTGCCTAACGCCGGTCTCGCGAGCAGTGGATTTGAGCCTCCACTTCTGATGGCAGCCGGCGAGGCGAATTTTTCTCAACCATTAGTTAAGTGTCGGTAAATTTTACACGTATGTACCTCGGTCTGCGAGAATACATTGGCGATTAAGGTGTTAGGGTCTTGGCACGGCCCTTGCTTAGTCTGAGAGCAGCACTTGCGACAGATACGATAGCTTTGGTGGAACGCAGTCGCTGGCCTTCGAGGTACGCCGGTTCGTTGGCTCAAAATCGCGGGGATTGGGTGGGCTGAACGTCTGAAGGGAAAGGAAGACGCATGACGACGCGTAAAAAACTAGCGCTGGGCGTAGCCTTGGGGGCGCCGCTAGGGGTCGCCCCGGCATTCGCGGCACCGGTCATCGTGACGCTCAATCCCTCGGCCGCAGGGCTAAGCTCGCAAGGCCCGTTCGATGCGACGAATTACAGCCTATCAGACTTTGCGCGAGCGACTATCGCTCCCAGTGGCTCGTTCACTCAGAGCGGAACGCTACAGCTCAACACGTTCCTTAACGGCAGCACGACCCTTGAGGCTGCGACGACCGGTCTTCGAAATGGCACCGGGTCGGCCTCTTACGGCCTCTACATTACATTCACGGCGACCGGGCAACTCAGCGGCTTCAATCCCGCTGCCCCAACTACCCCCGTCAGCGGCTCGTTCACGAACGTCAACTACCAGTTGATCGGTAATCCCGGTAATACGGACACGATCAACTCAAGCACGTTTGGCCTGAACCAATCGGGCAGCAACTCAGTCCTCGCAACAGGCGGCCTCGCTGGTACGCCACCCAATTCGGTCAGCATTCTTTCCAGCGGCGTGCCAGCCGCCGACGTTCTCCTTAGCCTGATCCAACAGGGCGCCGGCACCTCATTTTTCCAGGCGCCGCCAAACGTGAATCTGCAGGAAGACGCTTTCGTCAACAATACGGCGGTGGCTACCTTCAGCGCCTCCGATGGGAACATAATCCTCGATATCAACGGTGGCGGCGGCAATGGAACCTTCATCGTCACGACGCCCTCGCCGCCCCCGCCCCCTCCCGGGCCCCCGCCCCCACCTCCGCCCCCGGCTGTGCCGGAGCCGGCAACTCTGGCCTTGCTTGGAACCGGATTATTGGGCCTAGGGCTGCTGCGTAGGGGCCGCAAATCTTCCTAACCCGCGCGAAAAGGGACAATTCTGGGCGGCGCCTTCGGGCGCCGTTTTTTCTGATGCGTCGCTCGGGATCCATTCGGGCGGAATCAGGTCTGGAGCATGATGACCTTAGGTCGAGCATCATGCTCTAGGACTTTGTTGCCAAGAGCGCGATCAGGCTCTCCCGACGATCGGGACCCCGATCCCGGGCCCATTTTGCACGCCAAATGGGACCCGGTGCTCACGAATTGGAAACCCGAGTCGGCCTCAAGCCATCGCGCTCTAAGGCCCGATAAGCGTTTGTTGACCGGGGAGTGATAGATCCGCCTGGTCCGAAACAAACTATCCGGGTTGTAAAAATGCCCAAGAAAGTGAGGTCCATGCTCATCGGAGTAACCGGCGCGGTTACTTTGGTGGCTTCCACCCAGGCCGCTCGCGCGGTATCCATGGAGACGGGGTTATTAAAGGAGAGCCGGGGCCGTATTAGTGTCCGGGCGAGTCCGCTGCCTCCCACCCAACTTAGGGAAAAAATGCGCATCAGTGCGGCGGCGGCAAACATTCCCGAGCCACCGGTCATGGCCCTGTTTGTGACATGTCTTTTGGCGATCAGCGCTGCACACTCGCGGAGAAATGGATCCTAAAGCAGATCGCGTTTGCAATGCCGGGCCTCATTTTGCGGCGCCGCCGGTGCTCGCGAATTCGAACCCGAGTCCGCCTCAAGCCATCGCGCTCTGGAACTCTGGTTTTCAGAGCGCGATTCAGGCTTTCGACGATTCCGCCTCAAGCCATCGCGCTGTAAAGCATGAAGCCATCCCAGTCTAAGCAGCCAAATTAGCGAGAGGTTCAGGCAAGCGAGGGGGGTTAACGCCCATATGCGGCCGAGGCATGCTGCTCCAGCTCCACCCCAAACGGCGGCAAGAAGATGATCGAGCTCTATTACTGGCCGACCCCAAATGGGCATAAAATAACGATGTTCCTCGAGGAGGCCGCGCTCCCCTACACGATCCACCCAATCAACATCAGTGCCGGCGATCAGTTCAAGCCCGAATTCCTTGCGATTTCGCCAAACAACCGCATGCCGGCCATTGTCGATACCGAACCCGCCGAGGGGGCCGAGCCCATTTCCGTATTCGAATCAGGGGCAATCCTAGTCTATCTAGCCGAGAAAACCGGCCAGTTCTTGCCGGAAGATCTGCGAGGGCGGAAGACAGTGCTGGAGTGGCTGTTCTGGCAGGTTGGCGGCTTGGGGCCAATGGCTGGGCAAAATCACCATTTCATCCAATATGCGCCGGAGCGAATTCCCTATGCCATGGATCGCTACGTCAACGAGACCAACCGGCTCTATGGCGTGCTCGACCGGCGCCTTGAAGGCCGCACCTTCATCGCCGGGGAGGCATACACAATCGCCGATATGGCGTGCTATCCCTGGATTGTGCCGTGGGAGCGGCAGCAGCAAAACCTAGACGATTTTCCGAACCTGCGCCGTTGGTTTGACGCGATCGGGTCGCGCCCGGCGACGCAGCGCGCCTATGCGAAAGGCGAGCCGTACAGGAACCGCCCCACAGTCACCGAGGAGGGAAGAAAGTTTCTTTTCGGCCAGACTGCGGCAAGCGTCCGTTCGCAAACTCAGTCTAGATAAGTTTCAGGCTGACTAGGCCGAAACTGGTCTTAGTCTTTGTCTTGCGCGCAACATCGGGACTCCATCGGCCTGGCGCCATGGGATGCCGAAGACGGTCAGCGGCGATCTGCTCTAACAGGCTGCGGAAAAACGCTGAAGTCGGTCATTCGCAAGCATCGACAGAAGGCCAGGGGCTTTGCCCCTGGACCCGAGCAAAGGCAGAGCCTTTGCAATCCAATCACTTAGTGGGTGGGGCCTGGGGCCTTTCGGCCCCAGCGGGTCCAGGGCAGAGCCCTGGCCTTTCCTTTTTCCGCAGACTGCTAAACACATTCAGGCGTTGCCGGTATGCGAGTGTCCCGATTTAACGCCGATTGACAGGAGAGCGCCCGAAGTAGTCTCTGAGACGCTGATCGAGGGCTGAAGCATCAACTGGGTATCTGTGAGTTTCTGGACCTGACATTCTCGGATCGAGGCGTACGACGATTGACCCTGTTACGGTAGCGGTGTTGCAAAACCGGTTGATCGCAATCGTCGAAGAAATGGGCGAGGCGATGCTTCGCACCGCCTACTCGCAAATTCTCAATTCGTCACGCGACTTCTCAATCGCGCTCATGGACGCCAAGTGCCGGCTGGTCGCGCAAGCCGATCATATCCCTGTCCATGTCGGGGCGATGCCTTGGGCGGCCAAGGCCGTAGCCGAAGCCTTTCCTCAGCCAGCAAAAGGCGAGGTGTTTCTGCTGAACGACCCCTATTACGGCGGTAGCCATCTGCCCGACCTAACTGCCTTCGTACCAATCCTGGCCGGGAGCAAGTTGGTGTTTTGGTCCGTAGTGCGGGCGCATCAGAGCGACATCGGCGGCGCCACGCACGGGGCCTACAACCCCAGCGCCTTCGAGATCTGGCAGGAAGGGGTGCGCATTCCACCAATCCGGCTGACCGAACAAGGCCAGATCCGGGAGGATCTGGTTGCGATGCTCGCCGCCAATGTGCGGCATGCCCGCGATTTCCGCGGCGATCTTATGGCGATGATCGGAGCCGCACGCCTCGGCGAGCATCGGGTTGGGGCGATCCTCGACCAACTCGGCGAGGATGTCCTGACCGGCTCGGTGGAGGTGATGCTCGACGCGGCGGAGCGGCATGCGCGCGATATCGTGGCCGGGTGGACGGATGGCGTGTTCGAGGGCGAGGCGCTGCTCGATGACGACGGCCATGGCGCAACCGACATCGCGATCCGCGCCCGCGTGATGAAGCGCGGGAGCGAGGTGGAGGTCGATCTGAGCGGGTCCGATCCGCAGGTGCGGGGGTTCGTGAACTCCTCGCACGCGAACATGCTGTCTGCGGCGGCGATGGCATTCGCGTTCCTGCTCGACCCCGACGTCGCCCGCAACGAAGGAGCGTTCCGTCCGCTAACGGTGGTCGCGAAGCCTGGCACGGTCGTTTGGGCTGAGCCGCCTGCTCCCGTGACGCTCTGCACAAGCCACTGCTCCAACGAGATCATCGAGGCGATCATTGTCGCACTCTCTGCCTGCTGTCCGGAGCGGGCGATGGGCGGCTGGGGGCGCCGCTTTCGCATCGCAATCGAGGGCACGCACCCGCAGAGCGGCCGGCGCTTCATCTGGCATCTCTTCCACGCGCGCCCCGGTGGCGGCGCGTCGCCGTGCGGGGATGGCTGGAACGCCGCCGGCGAGTGGCACACTGCCGGGGGCATCAAGTTCGGCAGCGTGGAGGTGACGGAGAGCCGCTTCCCGCTGCTGTTTGAGCGCCACGAATTCCGGGCTGGTTCGGCCGGGGACGGGCAATACCGCGGTGGCACAGGCTCCGACCTCGTGTTGCGGCTGGAAACGACGCAGCCGGCGCTTGCCAATACCGCCGGGGATGGCGCGCGGCACGGTGCGCGCGGCATTTGCGGCGGCACGGACGGGGCACCCCACCTCTATACAATGGAGGCAGTCGGCGGCAGCCCGCGCGTGCTGCGCACCAAGGAGACCGGGATTGCCATGCCGGCGGGTACGGTGCTGCACGTGCTCTCCGGGGGCGGCGGCGGTTGGGGCGACCCAGCTCGTCGGGACCCCGAGTCACGTGCGGCCGATGCGGCTGAAGGATTGCTCTGATTGGGCTGGGCAGTCGGGATCGATGTCGGCGGGACCTACACCGATGTCGTCCTCGCGGCGCCTGATGGCCGGGTGACCGTGGCGAAGGCCGCGACGACGCCGCGCGACCAGTCGGCGGGCGTGATGGAAGGCCTACGGCTCGCGGCGGACGCCGTCGGGCGCAGCGTGTCCTCGCTGCTGACCGACGCTGGGCGGATCGTGCACGGCACGACTGTCGCGACGAACGCCCTACTCGAGCGCAAAACCGCGCGCGTCGGGCTACTAACGACCGAAGGCCACCGCGACGTGGTGGACATGCGCGAAGGGTTGAAGCCGGACCGCTACAACCTGCGCATGCCTGCGCCGGTGCCCTTAGTGCCGCGCCGGCTCCGGCTGCCCGTGCGGGAGCGGATGCGCGCCGACGGATCGGTGGAGCTTCCACTCGACATCGCATCGGTCGAG
>JAFAHH010000341.1 GCA_019237355.1 Acetobacteraceae bacterium
GAGGCCGAATCCTGGTGCAAAACGACCGGGCTGGTCGCGACGATCGCCCGGGACGCTGCCTGAGCCTGCACCCGCGCCGCAATGTTGACGGTTGGGCCAAAGTAATCCAGCCGATCGTTCAGCGTCACCGCCAGGCAAGGCCCTTCATGGATGCCGATCTTCAATGTCAGGCATGCGCCGTTGCTGGCGCGCAGTGCCACCACCGAATCCCGCATCCGCAGCGCCGCCGCTACCGCCCGGCCGGGTGTGGGGAACGTGGCCATCACCGCATCGCCAATCGTCTTCACTACGGCACCCGATTCTTCGGCGACAATGTCATGCAGCACGTGGAAATGCGAGCGCACGAGATCGTACGCAACCAAATCGCCAACCTCGTCGTAGATCTGCGTCGAGCCTTTCAAATCAGTGAACAGGAATGTCAGGCTGGTGATCTTCATCCGCTGATCGACGTCCAGCGTCTCCGTCCGGTAGAATGTCGCGGAACGTCTGATTGGTCAGCAATCGCTTGGCGGTGAGAAATGGCCGACGCCGGCCCAGCAGATCGTGCAGCTGGTGGCCCGCGACCCAGATACCGGGCAGGACGCGTTGGCCGCTCCGGTTGTCGAGTACCACCCGCAGCGGTCCCGGTCGCATCTGCAATGCCGCGTTCGCGGCATGATCTTTATCGAAGATGACGGAAACGTTCTGCCGCTCGCGCGTCGACTCCCCTTTCACATCCAGGAATTGCACGGAATGGGTCACGGGCTCGAACAGAATGACGAACTCCGCCGGCAAATGCAGCGATAAAATTGCCTTTTCGCCCGCCGGAAGTTCGAGCGAGTCGAGACAGACTTCCTCCATCAAACGATCGAAATCGTCCGGCAGGTCGACGCCGGAACTCCAGAACACCTGACGGAAATATTCAGCAAACGGCAGCTCGTGCGGGCGATGCGCGGCGATGGCGCGAACGCGCGGGCTTATGGTGAAGGTCACCTCCACCATTTCATCCAGCGTCGGTTCGTAGCCAGCGCGCAAAGCAGGCAATGATATTCGTTGCGGTCGACGCTGCGCAAAGACGCCTTGGAATCGAGCACGCCGCCGCAGCCGGGGCACAGTACGTTCCACGCCATCTCGAATAGCCCAAGCCGCGACGCATGCAGGAAACCAGAGATCAGGGCGTCCTCGCTGACGCCCGTCTTGGCCGCGAGAGCGAGCGTGTTGATGCGGTTCAGCTCGCGGTCGGATCCGCGCTCGATCAGGGATTCGATGACCGCGACGGCGCTTGCGGGCACAGCCTTGCGCAAGACGGTCATCGCAGCGCGTGTTTCGCTCATGCCAGCACTCCTCAGCCGCTATCTGGCGTGGCCGCGCCGGAATTTCACCGGGCCGCTGCCGCTGCCGCCGCACCTTGGGGAGTTCGGCTGCACGGTTGATCGCATTTGAGACCGTCTCGAACCTGAGGGGTGAACAAAAGCAGCACGGCACCTCACTGCCATGGCACGGACGCCATGGCCCAGATGGGCTGGACAGATTGACCGTCACCACGGGCGCTGACTCGCTCAAACGGCCCGGTTCAACGGTTCGTCCCCAGGTTCGAGACGGTCTCAAAACCGAAGCCTTCCGTTTTGCACCAGGGCTGCTAGCACGGGCGAATGAAACCAGCGCCCGCTTGGACACTCGACCAGCTCGAATGCAAGGCACGGCTTGAGGCCGGCCATGCAGTCGTGGCGAATATGGGCCGAAGGGCTGGGCCGAGCAGGAGCACATGCGACCCAGGCTCCTTCCTCTGCTTCTGACCTTCCTCCTGGATGCCTGCGTAGGCATCGGCCCCCGTGTGCTCAGCCGCGACCATCTGGATTACGCCAATGCTCTCTCCGATACCCAGAAGCGGCAGATGTTGTTCAACGTGGTGCGGCTGCGCTACGGCGACGTCCCGGTCTTCCTGTCCACCAATCAAGTGATCTCCGCCTATACCCTGGAAGGCACGGCGCAGGCGGGCGTGAACGCTTACCCCAATGCGCCGATGAGTTCCTTCTTGTCCACGCAGGGCACGCTCAATTACAGCGACCGTCCTACCTTCACCTTCACGCCGGTCACCGGAGAGCAGTTCGCCTTGTCTTACGTCCGGCCGCTGTCGCCGGTGCAGGTGCTGCCCCTCGCGCAGAGCGGCCTGCCCGTCGACGCACTGTTGCGTCTGAGCGTGCAGGCAATTGGGGATCTGCAGAACAGCAACCCGCTGGACGGCCCTGGACGCGCCGGCTCTCCCGACTTCTTTCGCCTGCTTGCTGATCTGCGCACGCTGCAGGTGGCGAGCGCGCTGAGCCTGCGCCTGCAGAAGGAAGCGGGCAGCCAAAAGGAAGCGGGCAGCGTGCGTGTCTTCTTCCTGCTCCCCGATCGGAATGACCCGAACCTGCGTCGGGTCGCGGCGGAAACGCGCCGGCTGCTCGGGATCGAGCCGGGCGCCCGGGAATTCGAGGTCGTGTATGGCTATGGTCGCCTGGGTCACAACCGCGTCGCGATGCTGACGCGCTCCATTCTGGCCATGCTGGTAGCGGTGGGCTCGCAGATCGAGGTGCCGGAAGAGGATGTTCGGGCGGGCCGCACCCTGGAAACCATGCGCCCTGCGGTCCTCGGCATGCAGCCGGTCATCACGATCCACAGCGGGCCGGCGCAGCCGCCGGCCAGTTTCGTGTCTTTGAACTATCAAGGGCGGTGGTACTGGGTCGATGACCAAGATTTCAAATCCAAGGCCGCGCTCTCGGTGCTTGAATTGTTGCATAGCATTGCAGAGAGCGGCCATGCGCCACAAGCGCCGCTCATCACGATTCCGGTCGGTTGAGGGGTGCCGGGTCGGGCCAGCAGGTGATGGGCGAATCCGCCGCTCCGCTCGCGCCTCCGGTGTGCTTGA
>JAFAHH010000537.1 GCA_019237355.1 Acetobacteraceae bacterium
TGCGAAGAGCACGCTCCTCGCGTGACGAGCATGCTGTTCGCATGACGGGGCCGAAAGGCCCCAGACCCCATCCACTAAGTGATTGGATTGCAAAGGCTCTGCCTTTGCTGGGGTCCAGGGGCAAAGCCCCTGGCCTTCTTTCGTTGCTCTACGAACGACCGACTTCAACGTTTTTCCGCAGCCTGCTAGCGCAGATCGCGCTTGACTGGAAACGTTTGCGGTTCCGGGAGCGCGTAACGGGTTCCCATCGCGCCAGCGCGATGGGGCCCGATGATGCTCGCAAAACAAAGCTAGAGCGCTTCCAGTCAGCATGGAAGCGCTCTAGCCGATGGCGACCGGCCCATGAAGCCGGCAGACACCACGGCTGGAGCGGCCGGAATGAGCCCCCTCCTGCACCTCTTGCTGGGTGAGGCTGGATGCCTGCTGATCGCATGGGCGATGTCCGAGCGCCGAGACGCTATTCTGTGGCGCACCGTGGTGGGTGGCGTGTTGCTGCAGCTTGCGCTCGGCGCGCTGCTGCTCAGGGTTCCGCTGGCGCGCGCGCCGCTGCGGCTGCTGGATCATGGTGCGAACGCGCTGCAGGCAGCCAGCGAGGCAGGTACAAGCTTCGTCTTCGGCTTTCTCGGCGGGGGTCCCTTGCCCTTTGCCGAGACGCAGCCCGGCGCCGGCTTCGTGCTTGCCTTCCGGGCGCTGCCGCTGGTTCTGCTGATCAGCGCGCTGGCCGCACTTCTATTCCACTGGGGGGTCCTGCAACGGATCGTCGCCGCCTTCGCCTGGCTGTTGCGACGCACGCTCGGGATCTCAGGCCCGCTGGCGCTCGGGGCCGCCGTGCATGTCTTCGTCGGCATGGTGGAGGCGCCGCTCCTCGTCCGCCCCTATCTCGCTGGGATGCAACGGGGCGAGTTATTCGCGCTCATGAGCTGCGGCCTCGCCGGAGTCGCCGGCACGGTGATGGTCATCTACGCAGGCTTCCTGCATCCGCTCATTCCGGACGCGCTGGGCAACATCCTGGTCGCCTCCGTCGTCTCGACGCCGGCAGCGCTTGCGATCTCAGCGGTGATGGTACCGTTCGGCCCCGAGGAAGGCGGCGAGGAAGCGGAGCTGGCCGTCTCCGAGCCCGCATCAGGGGCGCTCGATGCCCTCGTGCGCGGCACCGCCGCCGGGGTGCCGATCCTGATCGGGATTATTGCGACATTGATCGTGGCGGTGGCGACCGTGGCGCTCGCGAATGCAAGCCTCGGTTTGCTGCCGCACTGGGGCGGTGAGGCGCTGAGCCTACAACGCATCTTCGCCTGGCCGTTCCGTCCGCTGATGTGGCTGATCGGGGTACCGTGGCCCGAATCGAATGAGGCCGCGCGGCTGATGGCTTCCAAGACCGTGCTGAACGAGTTCGTCGCCTATCGCGACCTCGCCGGGTTGCCGCCCGAGACGTTCGCGACACGGACCCGGCTGATCGTGACCTATGCGCTGTGCGGCTTCGCCAATTTCGGCAGCCTAGGGATCTTGGTGGGAGGGCTTGGGGTGATGCTGCCCGAGCGCCGAACTGAAGTTATCCAGCTCGGGCTGCGATCGGTGCTGGCCGGAACACTCGCGACCTGCATGAGCGGCGCTGTGGCGGGGGCACTGGCATGACGAGCGGCTTGCATCGCAACCGGGAACGCCCCGGGCAAAGGCTCTGCCTTTGCTGGGGGTCCAGGGGCAAAGCCCCTGGCCTTCTTTCCGTGCTACGAACGGACCGACTTCAGCGTTTTTCAGCAGACTGTTAGAGCTGATTCAGGCTTGCCGATGATTCCGCCTCAAGCTACCGCGCTCTAAGCTTAGTCGTGGGGAGACCGCCAGCAGATACACCGTGGCGCTCAGAGCGGTGATCCAGAAGCTGGGTGGCCAGTCGGTGTAAAAGGCTAGTGCGATGCCCAGCCAAGCTTCAGCCAAGGAGAAGGTCACCGAGAGCAGGACGCCCTTACCGACCCCGCTCGTGAGCTGCTGAGCCGCTGCGGCGGGTCCGACCATCAAGGCAAACACCAGCAGCACGCCGACGATTTGCGCACATTCGGCCGTGGCAATCGCCACGATCGCCAGGAACAGTACCGAATAAAGCCGGAGCGACACGCCTTTCGCCTCGGCCAGCTCGGGCTGCAGGCTGGCGAACAGCAGCGGGCGGGAGATGACGGCGAGGGCGGCGAGGCTCGCCAGGCCAAGACCTAGCAGCGTCCAAAAAGCGCCCCGTTCGACCGCCAGTACATTGCCAAACAGCAGCGAAGTCGCCTGTGTCGCGAAGGCGGTGAAGAAGTGCAGAAACAGCAGCCCAAACCCGAGTGCGAGCGCGAGCACGAGACCTATCGCCACATCCCTCTGCCCCATGTGCTCCCCCATGAAGCCCATGCCGATCCCGGCGGCGAGGGTCATGAGCACCAAGCCCCAGAGCGGCGGAATGCCAACGAGGTACGCACCCGTGGCTCCGGTAAATCCGACATGGGCCAGCGCATGGCCGGCGAAGGACTGGCCACGCAGTACCAGAAAATACCCGACCGCGCCAGAAACGATCGCCACCACAGTCGCCGCCGCAAAGGCGTGGCGCATAAAGTCGTACTCCAGCATGACTGGAGTGCGCCCCTACTCTGAGGCCGAAACGTCATCGTGGCGGTGCTCGTCGTGCTCCATGTCATAGTTGCCGGACATCACGAAAATCCGGCCTTTCAGGCGCACAACATCGATCTCGGAGCCGTAGAGGCGCGACAATACGGGGGTAGTGATTACCTCATCGACCGTGCCGAGGGCTGCTTGCCCCCGGCCGAGATAGAGCACTTGGTCGAGAGCGCCCAATAACGGGTTCAGCTCGTGGGCGCTGAACAGCACCGTAATTCCGAGCTCAGTCTGGAGCGACTTGGCCAAGTCCACGACCCCATGCTGGTGACGCGGATCGAGGTTGATCAGAGGCTCGTCCAGCAGCAGCAAGCGCGGCCGCCCAACCAGAGCCTGTGCGAGCAGCAATCGCTGCCGCTCGCCGCCGGAAATCTCGGCCAGGGGCCGGCGGCTCAGCTCGCGTGCGCCGACGAGGTCAAGAGCGCGGTCGATTTCTGCGCGGCCCATCTTGCCTGGGAATGGAATACCAAGGCGATGGCCGTGCAACACACAAGCAACGAAATCCCAGCCACTCAGGTGCATACCGGCGGCCGAACTTCGAACCTGCGGCATGTAACCGATACCGGGATGCCCGCATGCGGCTAACTGGCCGAAGATGCAGATGCTGCCGCGGCTTGGCGGCAACAGTCCAACAACCGCGCGCAACAGCGTCGTCTTGCCGGCGCCGTTCGGCCCCAGCACACCGATGAACTTGCCAGGGGTGATGTCCAGGGTGATGCCGGCCAGGATGTCGCGACCGCCAAGGTTCAGGTGAACGTTACGGAACTCGATCGCGTTCATTGCCTCTCCGGCAACGCCCGGTCGACAGCATCGAGTTCGCCAAGCATCCAGGTCTGGTAACTCTTTCCCGGCGGCTCGGTCTCGGTGGCGGCAACGACTGGGACGTGCGATTCCTTGGCCAGCTTCTGCATGCGTACCGCAACCGGGTCAGAGGCCTGGCTGTTGTAGACGAGCATCCGAACCTGGTGCGTCTTGAGGTCATTCTCAAACGCGGCCACATCGGACGCGCTTGGCTCCGTATTGTTCATGACCGCCAGTTGAAACGATTGGTTCCGGATTTGCATTCCGAGCGCCGCGAACATGTAGCCAAAGACCGGCTCCGTCGCGGTCACAGGCGTGCCAGCCAGGCGTTTCCGCAACCCTGCAATCTTGGCCTCGATCGGTTGCATTGATTGCTGGAATCGCGCCAATCGCTGTTGATATTCGGACCGGTGCGCTGGGTCGGTGCTGCTCAGAGTCTCGGTCAATTTCCCAGCGAGCGCCAGCATCGTCGCCGGGTCATACCAAATGTGCGGATTGTCACCCGGCTTTCTGCCAACGAGCTCGGCTACCACAATCACTTTACGATCAGAGCTGCGGACGGCGCCAAGCAGTTTTTCCATCCACGGGTCATAGTCGATACCGTTGTAAATGACGATCGCGGCGGCCGAGATGCTCCGGGCGACCGAGGGACTTGCTTCGAAAAGGTGCGGGTCCTGGTCGGGGTTGCTGAGAATACTGGTGACTTTCACGTCCGGGCCACCGATCTGCTGGGCGACGTCACCGTAGAAATTCTCGGCGGCGAGCACGGTGATGGGATCCGCGGCCCACGCCAGGGTCGGAATTCCCAGGAGAAGAGTGAGTGCGAAGGCAGCGAGCATTTTCATCCTGACCTCCGGAGACGAAAAGGGTGCGAACAGCCGGATGCTATAACATAGCGCCGTAGTCTGCTCAGATCGACATTGACCAATTTTGCGTGTGCGCGCTCAGAACGTGATTGCAGTGCGCAAACCCAGGACCGCAGCATCGCCGACCCTCCTGCCTGGATTGCTGGGATTGGCGATTCCGCCGGCCGGGTTGAAAATGTACTGAAAGTCCGGCTGCACGATCCACCAAGGTGCTGCTTGGTATTGATACGTCACCTCGATCAGACTCTCATTCTGTCGGACCCGATGAAACGTGCCGCTAAACAATGCGGTATCAACGTCAAGCGCCCGGGCTGAGCTGCTGATACGCGCATAACCCAAGCCCACGCCGAACGTATCATCCGGGCGGCCCGGGATCACACCTCGATAAGTAACCCCCCCATCGGCGAAGAAATTGATCAGGTTTCGATCGCCCGGTGCTCCCATTACCCGGGCAAATAAGCCTATTCCCCCCTCCTTGGCCCCTGCGGGGCGGTACACCAGCTGATCCGCGACAGCATAGATGCTGTAATTGTTCCGAAGGGAACGAGGGATTCCAACCGAATCGGGGCTGGCTAAGGAAATACCAAGAAAATCGAAACGCTGATCGGGGAAGGGGTTCGAGTTGTACCAACCGCCCAGCTTATAGGTTCCAGGCAGCCCTGTCGCGCCCTCCCCTTGGTTGATCGCGTATTGAATCTCTCCAATCACGAACACGCCGGTCAGGATGAAAATCGTGCCCGAGGAGTTGCGTTCTTGCGGATCGCCAACCCCGGGGCCGGCTGGATTTCCATTATAGATACCGGCTTGCACCAGAAGCGGCTCGACCGGCCGCGCCCGTAGCCTGACCCCGGGGGTAGCAAACGGGTAGGCGGGGCCACCCGCGGGGAGGTCCGCAGCATTGAGCGTCGGCCAGCCAAAACTCGAATTGATAAAGAGCGAGCCATAGGTGCTGAGCACGAACTCCTGGTCAGCCGCCAGCTGGCCGACGCGAATATCCAATTTCCCATCGAAGAAGCTCTGCTGGTACCAAAGCTCGAACAGCCGGGCTGTCGGCCTCGCTTCGATACTGCTGATTACGTTCAAGTTATCGATACGAGTCAGCGTTAGGCCCCGTTCGTGGATTTGAAAGGCGCTAACATTGAAGAGGCCGCCCTTCAATCCGATCGCCTTTTCGAGATCCAGGCCAAGGCTCATCTCGGTAAGCCCATCATAGGCCATACCCTGGCTCACGCCCCCGGTCGGGTTGCCCCACACCTCGCTCGTTTCCTGCAGCCCGAGCGAAACCCCGTAGCCACCGAGCACGGTCCGCAACCCGAGCATGTCCCCAAGCAGGCGGTCGCGCTGCCATAGCCCGCCCACTTCCGGCGCCGGCACGGTAGGCGCTCCGGTCTCACCGCCGGGCGCCGCACGTTCCACGGGGCCAGCCGGCGGCGTTGGCTCCTGCACCGGCTGATCCGGAGCCGGCTGCCCATACGCGTTGGCGCTGAAAATTCCCACAATCAGACCAGCAAGGGCGAGGAAGCGCGGCCGGCCGGCTTCCGTGCGCATCGGCAGGCCCTATTTCTGGGGATAGGCGAAGGTGAAACTTTCGGTGAAGGGCGCCCACCAGCCGGGCACGCCTGTCTCTTGATCCGTATGATGCAGGAACCCGTTCGCTTCCGGAGGGGCATAGCGGAACGTGACCTTGTACGTGCCTGGCCCGTCCATTTTCACGTTGTTCGCATAGTGCGGCCCATCCTTAGCCGTCATTGGCAGCAGCCGTCCAGTGCTACGCCAATTCGATCCGGCCTTCTCCAGCGTATAGTCGATGGCGAGATACGGAATCCATGCGCCGTCGCCGAAGCCATAGACATTATCCGCGGTCGCATGCACGTCGGTCTCGAGATGGATGGTATCGGGGCCCATCGGCATTCCGGGCGGCATAGGGGCCATCTCAATTCCGGTGAGATAAGCGGCCGCAATTTCCATGTCGTGCGCATGCACGGGGCCGCCAACTGGATACTCCCGGGCCTCGGCGCCACCAGCGATGACGAACAAGCACCCGCTGGCCAAGGCAGTGGTCAGCCTGTCCATAGTACTCTCCTTGAGCGAAGAACCTAACGGCTGGCGAGGGCCCGCTCAGGCGGCCGTTGGGGCGGCTTGTTGACCAGCCTCGTGGCGATCAGGAGCGCCGCCAAGGTTACGCCATAAGCCGCGAGCTGCACCCCCATGGGGCGGTCGGAATACCCGGCCAGAGCCTGCAAGGCCCGGCCAAGCAAGGTGCTGTCAGGCAATAACCAGGAAGTATCCCAGAGCTGATATCCCCAGGCGGGGATCAGGTCGGCCCCTGCCAGAATCGCCGCGGCTTGCCCAGCCATCCCGGCGGCCAGCAAAGCAATCAGCCAGCTTGTGACCGAGAACAGCCGCTTCACGGGAATCGCAAGCAGCCCGCGATAGAGCAGGAAGGAGACCAGGCCTCCGGCGCAAATTCCCAAAGCGCCGCCGGTCAACATCGCCGCGGCTCCGGAATGCGTCGATTTGGCGACGCCGTACAGAAACAGCACCACTTCTGAGCCTTCGCGAAGAACGGCGGCCGCGACGACTACGGCCATGGCGAGCAGCGATTTTTCCCCGGCTGCAACGGCCTGGCCCATTGCCTTCATCTCGCGCGCAATCACCCGGCCGTGGCTGGCCATCCAGATATTATGCCAAGCCAGCATGATCACGGCCACGATAAGCACGCTGGCGTTGAAGACCTCCTGGCCGCTCCCGGCCAGCGCGTTTGAAACTTCGCCCGCAAAGGTGGCCAGCAGGGCGGCCCCAAGCACGCCCGAGGCTATTCCGCCCACCACATAGGCCCCCCTTCGGGCGATGCCTTGCGTTGCCGCCAGGACGATGCCGACGATCAGCCCAGCTTCGAGCACTTCGCGGAAGACGATCAGCAGGCTCGCAAGCATCGTTCAGCCTTTCTTCTCAACGGCCGTGATCGTGCCGGTGGCGGTATCCGGGTGATAATCGTCGAAGAAGTTGTACGATCCGGGCTTCAACGGCCCCACACGAACCGTGATCTTGCCGCCAGGCGCCACGATCTTTTCCACCTTCAGATCATGGCTCTCGAATTCGCTGGTCGTGTCGTCCTGGTTCACCACATCGATTTGCAGCCGCTCCCCGGCCGGAACCTCGGCGCGGTCTGGGGTGAAATGGTGATCCTTAAGGGTCAGAACTAGCGGGTCCGCGGCCCAGGCGCCTGGGGCAACAAGCGCGGTATGGGCCAGAAAACCTATCAGAACAGCTATCCCCTGTCTCACGCACCACGCACTCCTTGGCCGGGTCGATAAGGGTTGATACTGCGACTCATTCGCATTAGCAACCCGCGCAGACGCATTATGCGGGCGGCGCCTTTCCTCACCCCAACCAGACCGGATGCATGACAGACCCACATCCCCTGCCTTTCCTGCGCATCCCCTTCGACGTGCTGATCGCGCTTGCGGACCGGCATTTTCAATTCGCGTTGCAGCCGTACCACTTTTTGATCCGCCTGATTCATGTTTTGACGGCGGCGGCCTTCTTCGGCGGTATTGTGTTGTTCGATCTTCGCCTGATGGGCGTGCGCGGCACGGTGCCGCTGAAGTCATTCGCAGAACACACCTTGCCCTGGCTTTATGTGACCTTTGGCGTCGCGTTCGCGACCGGGATCTTGCTGTTCTTTTATGACCCCGTCCATGTCGGCAGCCATGGCTATTTCACGCTTAAGCTGATCCTGCTCGCGATCGGGCTCGCCAACGCCGCTTTGTTCCGTCGCACCAGCTACGTCGCGGCGCTTGCGGCCGAATCAGCAATGCCGCTTAAGGTGCGGATCGGGGGCGCCGTGTCGCTGGCGGTGTGGGTAGGGGTAATGGCTTGCGCCTGCCTCAACACCGAGGGCGTGCCGAAGGTATTCCTCCGCTAACTTACACAAGAGGCGAGTTCACGAGTAATGTCGGACGATGCGCAGCTACAACGGGACCCACCTTCGGTGGGGCTCGGCTTGCAAGGCGGGGGTTCGCACGGTGCCTTCACCTGGGGGGTGCTCGACCGCCTGTTGGATGAAGTCCAGGAAAGGCGGCTTCGTTTTGCGGCGATCAGCGGCGCCAGCGCCGGAGCCATGAACGCTGCGTTATGCGCAACCGGACTGGCGATCGGCGGCCCGGCGGCGGCCAAGGCCAAGTTACGTAAGTTTTGGGAGGATTTATCGCGACAGGGATTCCTGTCAGGCAACCGGTTCTTTTACGGCGAGCCGGGATTTTTTGGCTTCAATATCGACTGGAGCCCGATCGCGATCACCCTCGAGGCGATGGGGCTTATCGTTTCACCCTACACAAATCCGTTCTACACCGATCCGCTCGGTCCGTTGCTGCAATCTTCGTTCTCTGAGGCGGATCTGGCTGCGCTGAATTCGGATAAGGCGGCACCCACTTTCGTTTCTGCCGTAAATGTGGGTACTAACGAGCGCACTATATTCACCCAGCCATACCTTACGCGCGATACGCTGCGCGCCTCCGCCTGCTTGCCGACCGAATTCCGGTCGGTGCGAATCGGCCGCGAGTTCTATTGGGATGGCGGATACATGGGAAATCCGGCGCTCAATCCGCTCGTGGACATCACGAAAGACTTATTGCTGGTCTTGGTAAACCCTTTCTATCGTCGTGATGTCCCGCCAATCACCTCGCGCGCGATTCTGGACCGTCTGAACGAGATCACGTTCAACGCCTCGGTCGTGCTCGAAGTAAATGCGATTGAGGCCGTGAATCGCGCTTTGGAGCAGGCGGTGAAGGAGGGCGCGCGGCCCGAGGCGATGCGCTACAAACCCGTTCGGTTTCACGCGATCCGGGATGATAAATTCATGGCGACATTAGGTTTCGTCTCAAAGAATAGCACATCGTGGACGCTGATCGAAACGCTGTTTCGCGAGGGCTGGCGCACCGCTGACGAATGGCTTGAACGCAACTATCACAAGCTCGAGCGCGAATCGTCCGTCGACGCTCATCAGGACCTTATCGGGCCAGTGCTGAAGGGACTTAGAGCAGATCGCTGAGGTAAGCTCCCGGTTGAGGACCATTCCGGGGAGCATGCTGTTCGCATGACGGGGCCGAAAGGCCCCAGACCCCATCCACTAAGTGATTGGATTGCAAAGGCTCTGCCTTTGCTGGGGTCCAGGGGCAAAGCCCCTGGCCTTCTTTCGTTGCTTCACGAACGACCGACTCCAACTCTTTTCTGCAGCCTGCTAGAGCATGTTTGTTTAACGCGGAAACAAACATGCCCTAGCGAGTCTGTTTGAGAGCACGATTCACGCTTTCCGGGCGTTTCCGCCTCAAGCGATCGTGCTCTAGCGCGGGCTTCCGGTTATGATGGAAGCGCTCTTGCCGGCCTGCGGGGTCGAAAGACTATTGTCTTTGCGTGCCCTTTGATGGCGAGAAGATGGGCCCGCCCGCCTCCGTTTGAGCCGAGACCTTGTCATTGCTCACAACGATTTTTGGGTCATTGCAATCGTTGATGTTGTCTTGGCTGATGGTCTTGCTGTTCTGGAACTTGACATTCACCGATGCGATGCAGTCGTTCTTTTCCGCCCTGAAATCTTGCGCCCGTTTCGGCTGAATGGGGCCGGCAGCGGTTATGTTGATCGTCTTGCCCGTAGTCGTCCGGGCTTGAGCATCGACGATCGGTTGGTTCGATTCGTTGCGCAGGGTGAAGCCGCGAAGGGTTGCCGGTTCATTGCTTACCCTGGGCGGCCGTCCGACCGGTGAACCGGTTTGCGGCTGGGCTTGAGCCACCAGGGCCCAGCAAGACAAGCTGGCGGCCAAGATACCGGTTCGCATGGAGTATCTCCGTTCCCAGGTTTTACCAGAGCATGATGGCTGCAGGTCCAAGCCACCATCCTCTGGCATGTTGAATTTTGAGAGCGCGTAAGGCTTTCCAATGACGCCGCCTCAAGCTATGGCGCCCGAGGGAAGAACCGCGCAGGTTGGCGCGGGTTCCGGCCGTTCGATGCCACTGGTCCGAGCCGGTCAGCAGCAGCGGAACCCGCTCCCCTTGGCGCGGCCGTAGCGCATATCCTGCCGAGCCCGAAAGAAATCCTCATAGCTCATCGGGGTCTCGGCTGGATGGGCCCGCCGCATATGGGTCACATAGGTTTCGTAATCTGGCAACCCGATCATCAGGTGCGCACACTGCCCCAGCCGCCCGGCAAAGGCCGTTACCCGGTTCAAGGCCATCCGGCCCTTTCCGAGACCCTCCATCGACAACGCCTCAATCGCCCGCGGCAGGCGCCAGGACGGCGGGAGCCTCGTGCGTCGTCGGCCGTTCCGCACGCCAGGCTTCGAGGCAGGCCTGAATGCCGTAGATCACCATGCTGATCACGACCAGCATGAACAGAATTGCCAACCCGGCATCGACGTAATCATTGATGATGACCTGGCCCATTTGATCGATGCTCTTCGCGGGGGCGAGCGCGACGCCCCTGGCCACCGCGTCACGGTAGAGTGCGGCGTGCGACAGGAAGCCGATGCTCGGATTAGGATGGAACACCTTTTGCCACCCGGCGGTAAGGGTGCAAACCAGCAGCCAAAGGGTCGGCAGGATGCAGACCCAGGCATACCGCTCGCGCTTCATCCGGAACAGCACGACCGTCGCGAGGATCAGCGCCACGGCCGCGAGCATCTGGTTCGAGATACCGAACAGCGGCCATAGTGTATTGATCCCGCCAAGCGGATCGACCACGCCCTGATACAGGAAATACCCCCACGCGCCGACACAGACCGCGGTTGCGGCCAGGCTCGCAGGGATCGACTCCGTGTTCCGGAGCGCCGGGACGAAGGCTCCCAGCAAGTCCTGCAGCATGAACCGCCCTGCTCGCGTACCCGCATCGACCGCGGTGAGGATGAACAGCGCCTCGAAGAGAATGGCGAAGTGGTACCAGAAGGCCTTTGCCGCGTTGCCGCCGACGGCGCTCCCCAGGATGTGGGCCATTCCCACCGCAAGCGTAGGCGCGCCGCCGGCCCGGGAGAGGACGGTGGTTTCGCCGACATCCTTGGCTGTGTTGGTCAGCATCTCCGGGGTGGTGGCAAAGCCCCACTGGCTGATCTTTTGCGCAGCACTCTCCGGTGTGGTGCCGACCACCGCCGCCGGGCTATTCATGCCGAAGTATACGCCCGGCTCGATCACCGAGGCCGAAATCAGCGCCATCATGCCTACGAATGATTCCATCAGCATGCCGCCATAGCCGATGAACCGAACATGGTTCTCATTTTCAACCATCTTCGGCGTGGTTCCCGACGAAATCAGCGCGTGGAAGCCCGAGACCGCGCCGCAAGCAATAGTGATGAATAGGAATGGGAATAGGCTGCCCGACCAAACCGGGCCCGACCCGTCAATGAACCGGGTGAGCCCCGGCATGCGCAGAGGCGGGGCGACGGCCACAATGCCGATCGCGAGCGCTACGATTGTACCCACTTTGAGAAAAGTCGAGAGGTAATCCCTCGGCGCGAGCAACAGCCAAACGGGCAACATGGCTGCGACGAAGCCGTACACAATCAGACCCCAGGTAAGCTGGACGCCCGTAAAGGTGAAGAGCGGGGCGAGATTTGGATTACCCGCCACCACGCCGCCGAGATAGATCGCGAGCATTAGCAGTACAAAGCCGATGATCGAGACCTTGCCGACTTGGCCGACCCAGACATAGCGCAGCAGCACGCCCATCAAGATCGCGATTGGGATGGTCGCGGCCACGGTAAACGTGCCCCAGGGACTTTCGGCCAGTGCCTTCACCACAATCAACGCCAGCACGGCCAGGATGATGACCATGATCATGAAGGTGCCGACCAGGGCGATGACCCCGGGAACCGAACCAAGCTCGGACTTTACGAGCTCGCCAAGCGAGCGGCCGTCGCGGCGCATCGAGATGAACAGGATCATCGAGTCCTGGACAGCGCCGGCAAGCACGACGCCGGCCAATATCCAGAGCATGCCGGGGAAGTAGCCCATCTGCACCGAAAGCACGGGCCCAACCAGCGGGCCGGCCCCGGCAATGGCGGCGAAATGGTGCCCGAACAACACATATTTGTTGGTGGGAACGTAATCCAGCCCGTCATTATGAACCACGGCCGGGGTGGCCCGCCGCGGATCAAGCTGCATGACCCGCTTGGCAATAAATAGGCTGTGATATCGGTAAGCGATAAAATAGACCGCGACGGCCGCGATCACCACCCACAGCGCACTCACGCTTTCACCCAAGTTTGACGCGATGATGGCGAACGCGATTGCACCTAAGATCGCAAGCAGGGCAAATGCACCGTGCTCCGCGAAAGCTCTCATTGATTCTCACCCCTTCTTAGACGTTTCGCTCGGCGAATTGGGCGATCAATATGACCAAAGGGCTGGTTTCGCGCAAGTTGGCCCAGCTCGGCGAGGCTGCGCTTATGCTATGCTGTCATCGGCGCTGGTAAAGCCTGGCAGCAGAGTACTTTAAGGCTGTTCCCGGTCATCTCATTGTGCCGTATCGTCAGCCTATTGCTCCTACCTTCAGAAATTCCCGTTCCTACCGGGTCCATCCGATGTATTGGGACAGGTTGTTTGCACGTACGGTATTGTTTTACATGAGCGCATCGGAAGTTTCGGTGCGCGGATTGAGGGGGTCCACCCATTGTTCGGGCAGCTTGGGTCCGTTTCCGGAATACCGGCTATGAGTAGGGTGGCAATCGCCGACCGCCGCTTCGGAAGACCCCATTATGAGCTCGCCGGAGAAGCGGCAACGCTCAGCCGGAAGCAGATGCGTGGCGGCGGGGCTGCCATAACCCCGCACCGGCATAAAGCAAGAAAAAAGGCGGCCCAGTTACGGGCCGCCAAGTTTAGGGAGGAAACGTCCAAGAAGCAGCGCCACCGAAGCGACGCTGTAGGGCGATGCTGGCGGGAGACGGCGGCCGATGCAAGCTTTTCTTGTGCGACGCACAATCCTTGCCCCGCCAGTGTGGCATTTTGGCAACATACGGCATGCCCAAATTGCCGGGGACAACACACCCCGCGCCGTTAGTCAGCTCGCCGCATAGGGCCGCAATGCCTCGGGAATCCGCATGTCGCGCGGCGCCCGAAAATCCCGCGCGGCCCCCCGCATGGCTTCTGCCGGACGAGGCATCCCCCGACGGTCGGTGTAATCCCTTGGCGGGCCGGATCGCTGCCGCTGGTTATTGAGCGACATGGCGCACATCATATCGAGCGCGGTAACCCCTGCCACGGCCGCCAGAGCGACTCGGAGCTTACGATTCCGGCGACGGCTGTTGCCAAGCCCTCCCGCGAGCGTGGCGAGATCAAGAGCATCCCCGCCGACCCGGCCCCAAACCCAGGGCGCCGGCGACTTCGCCGACAGGATTCCAATGCCGGTTGCAATTTCGCGGACCCCATACCCGGCCAGGAGCTGCTCGCTGACGGGCACGGCGGTTGCGCGTGCTAGGGC
>JAFAHH010000580.1 GCA_019237355.1 Acetobacteraceae bacterium
AGCAAATACGAATACGATATCGACGCGAATCAGGAATTGATTGCGCTCGGCGTTTCCAATGTTGCAGCCGCCTGTCTGGGTGGGCTGGTGAGCGGCTGCAGCGTGTCATCGACTGCGGTCAACGACCGCGCCGGCGCCAAGAGCCAGGTCTCGTCGCTGACAGCGGCGGCCATGGTATCGACCACTCTGATCTTGCTGATGCCGCTTTTCCGCAACCTGCCGCAGGCGATATTGAGCGCGATCGTCATTCATGCGGTGGCGCGGATGATGCGGGTCGCTGAACTCAAACGTTTTTATCGATTTCATCCGAGCGAGTTCGGGCTGGCTCTGGTCGCGTTGCTTGGCGTGATTACTGTTGGGATACTGCCGGGCCTGGGTATTGCTGTCGTGCTCTCGCTGCTTCGGTTTATCTGGGGCGCCAGCCACCTCTCGCTCTCCCGCCTTGGCCCAGTGCCGGGCAGGGAGCATTCCTATCAAGTCATCGGGGACGCCCTCGACTCCATTCCCGGCCTCGAAATCCTGCGCCTCGATGGTCCATTGTTTTTCGCCAATGCGCTGCGCTTCCGCAATGAGGTGCGTTTACTGCTCTCCGGCAGCACCCCGCCCAAGGCCGTTCTCGTTAATCTTCATGCCAATTTTGGAATCGATCTGTCGGCCACCGACACGCTTTTGGGCCTGGTTGCCGAGGCGGAAAGAACCAACACCGAGGTGTTGTTTGCCGAGCTGCAGGATCCAGTGCGCCAGATGTTCAGGCGCTGCGGATTGCTGGACCGGGTCGGAGAGAACCGTGTCTTCCCGACGGTGGACGACGGGGTGCAGGACTATCTCGAGCGGCACCCCGCCGCCCGTTATCGGACCGTTACCGCTGCATCGGCATGAGCTACAGCGCTGTTCCATCAGGTTGAACTGCTACAGCTATCGTCATTACGAGCGTAGCGAAGCAACCTCGGGCCCTGGACTCGATCTGTCGAGATTGCTTCGTCGCGCAAGGCGCTCCTCGCAATGACCAAGTACCAATTTGATTCGAAATCTGCTCTAGCGATCTTGGTAATTCGGAGGCGCCACGCTCTCGAACATTCCCGACTTGGTTTCCTTCCACGGCCTTTCCAGCTCTTCACTGATCGCCTCGATGCGGCTCGTGATCTCTTTTAGTTTTTTCCGCTGGACCCAGGACCGGCCTTCCAACATCTTGCCGATGTCTCTAAGTTCCTGCGTCGCTGCTTCGAGACGATGCTCTCTCTCGGTAAGATCCAGGCCAACCCTCAAAACTTCCTGCACCTGTCCTTGGTTATCGTAAATACCCTTGTTGGCCCAGAATATCCAGACCCGCTCGCCGTTGCGGAGCATGTTTTCATTGACGCTGTAGGCATAGCGATTGGGGTCGCGCACGAGCTCTGCCAAAAAGCCCGCCAGATCGCGGCTCTGAAACCCGGTCTGGGGCGTCAATGTGCCTAAGATAGGCTTGCCGAGAATTTCGTCATTCGAGTATCCGAAGAAATTTCGGCCGTAGTGATTGAGAAAAGTAATTTTCCCCTCAGCGTTTAAGCTCAAAACGATGCTGTTGACTTTATCCATCAAGAATTTGCAACGATCCGGCCCCGGTTGCTTTTCCTCGCCGCTCGCGGGCGACGTATCCTCTGCGAATGCTCGAATAGCTATCGGGGTTCCAATCAAAACCAAGATGATCCCGAGGCGCTGCAAAGCCCTCCGAACAAACTGTCCTAAGGTCGTTCTGTTCATTGGTTTGCTCCGTTCTCTGAGCGAGCGATCCCAAAAGATCCTAACCGGCTCGCGCTACCGGGAAACGACCGCTTTGCCGCCCATTCGCTCAAATCAACCGGATCTCGGCACGTCACCTGCAGAATTCGCATCGATTCGGTTCGGATAAACGCCGGTCAAAGAATCGGCTACTCCCGCGACAGATTAAGACGTTGCCTTCCTCTTCAGAACGCAGTCGGCTAAATAGATTGATGGCCCAATTCGGTCGCGATTCAACAATCGATTGAGCCGTGGCCACAACCGGAGCGTAGCGGCGTGCGAGCAACGAACGCGGCTTTTCCGGTCGCGGCATGGGTCTGCGCCGTGCTGGTGGCGCAGCCGCTGGCATCTATGGTTGCCGACGCGGCGCCGCGCGACGCGCAGGCCGATGCAGCGACTTATGACCGATGCACGAAGCTGGCGAAGCAGAACCCGGCCGCCGCCGAACAGCTGGCGCAAACCTGGCACGAACGCGGTGGTGCACACCCGGCCGATCACTGCGCCGCGCTCGCGTTGATCGGGCTGCAGCAATACAAGGAAGCGGCGACCCGCCTCGAGGCGCTCGCCCAGGCGATGACGACGGCCCCGGCAGCGCTGCGGGCGGAAGTGCTCGATCAGGCCGGGCAGGCCTGGGGCCTCGCCGGCGATCCGGCGCGCGCCTATGCGGCGGCGGGAGCAGCGGTGGCGTTGCAGCCGAACGATCCGGAACTCTTGATCGACCGCGCGGAGGCGGCGGCTTCAGCCGGGTTTCTCGACAAGGCCATCGGCGATCTCGACCATGTGCTGAAAGCCTCCCCCAACCGGGTCGATGCGTTGGTCTACCGCGCCTCGGCCTACCGCGCTCTTGATCGGCTCGACCCGGCGCTCGCCGATATTGAAAGAGCACTCGTTCTGGAACCGAATTCCGCACCGGCGTTGCTCGAGCGCGGCAATATCCGCCGCCTGCA
>JAFAHH010000666.1 GCA_019237355.1 Acetobacteraceae bacterium
CGCATCAGAGATGGATCAACCGTCGTTGCGAGCCCTGCTCCCTGCCTTGGGCGGCAAGTCCGGATGGTTTTGGAAATCGGCATCGCCGGTGCGACGGAGCACGCCTGCTGGAGTTGAAAACGGACATGAGAGAGCAGATCGCGATCACGTGCAATCGCCGTAGGCGAACCAAACCGCGCGAATCTGTTCGCTAAGCGCAGATAGAGCATGATGACTTCGGGTCGAAGCCATGGCGCTCTGGGATTTTTGGTCGAGAGCGCGATTCAGTCTTTCCGGCGATTCGGCCTCAAGTCATCGCGCTCTGGCTTGATCTCGGCTGTTGGAAGCGGGCGCAGGTCGCTCTACATAGACGCCAACCAGATAGAGGCGTGCGGGGCAAAGGTTCGGAGGAAAGGTCAATGCTCATCTCTGATGTGCTGGCGCATAAGGGACCAGAAGTGATCCGGGCTAGCTCGGATGAGACCGTGAGGTCTGCCGTCAATAAGTTGTCTGAGCACCGGATTGGAGCTTTGGTCGTCGAAGACCGCTGGCTGAAGCCGATCGGCATCTTCTCCGAACGCGACCTCCTCAATTGCATCGCGCACCAGGGCCCCGAGGTTCTGGATAGGCCTGTCCATGAGGTCATGACGAGGCCTATGATCAGCTTCCACCCACAGGACCGAATCGATGCTGCCTTGGCCATGATGACTATGAAGCGCATACGCCATCTGCCGATCACGGAAGGCGGCAAGCTTGTGGGCATCGTGAGCATCGGCGATCTGGTCAAGCACCGGCTCGACGAGAAGGAGCTTGAAAACAGCGTTCTGCTGGATATCTCGCGCATGCGACCTTAACAGAGATTGGTTCGGGCTGGTCTTGAAGCCGGAATGTCGCAGAGCCACCTTGCTACCCATGCAGCAGGGCAATCCTCCGGAACTTGAGATGACCCCTGACGGGCGGTTCCGAAGGGGTATGCGGCCGCCGCTCGCCTGGCAGATTGGTCGAACTGCCTTGCTCAGCGCTGTTGGGGTCGGCGGTTTCATCGTGGCGCTTCTGGCGCTGGGATTTGCTTTGGCGCTGGTACCCGTTGCCCTAGGCGCTGGTCTCGTCGCCTGGTTGGCCGTCCGCTTGCAAATCTGGCTCGCGGGGGCGCCGGCTGGGGGCCCGCGGCACCTACGCCGGCCTTACTGAGTCCCAAAGGCCCTTCGCTAACAGCGTGTAGGATTCCCGGCGTTTTGGCGCTCGGTGGCCAGCGCTGCCTCGAGCTGGGTTTTTACCTTGTCCGGCGTGCCGTAGATTCCGTTCGTCCGCAGCCGGGCGATGAGATCGCGGTACGCATCCGTATTGCTGAACCGAAGTTACCCCCTGACTCTTACCGGAACATGCGGAATAGCTGGGTTTTGGCCTGATTGAGCAGCATCCTGTTGGCATGTAAGCCCGGCAAAAAGGCTTGACAGGTCACGAATCGGTTTGATTCGATGCATGATCACGTACTGCCAGCGCTCGGTACGGCGCGCCGCATCGATATCGAATCTCTCCTGCCCGCCGCGACGGCGCGACCTCGCGCAGGCCCTGATCATCGCCCGGGGGCTCGACCCGGCAGCCAAGCTCGCCACCGCCCGGATGCTCGATCCCGCCACCGCCAGCCATTCGCTGGGGGAGGTGCTGGGCCTCGGCCGGGTCAGCGCCAACGAGCTCTATGCCGCGCTCGATTGGCTGGGGAGCGAGCAGGACTTCATCGAGCGCCGTCTTGGAGATGCCGCCGCGCCAGGCTGGCTGCGTTGTTGCTCTATGACCTGACGTCGACCTACCTGGAAGGGCGCTGCTGCGAATCACGATAGAGCTGGCCCAAAGTTAAAATTTCGCTGTCCAGCGAACTGACCAAAGCCGCATATTCCCAAACCTCCCGCTGGTCACCAACCTCGGCAAAGCTGAGCAGCGGCAATTCGGGATGCGAGCGATCGACAACCGCTAGGGGGCGATTGAGCTTGCGCCGCAGCAAGATGACCCGCCGCTGCCGGCTCCAGCCCATCAGCCGCAGGCTTGTCTCCTTGCCCTG
>JAFAHH010000715.1 GCA_019237355.1 Acetobacteraceae bacterium
CATTTGATCGAGAACTTCTTCGGCCGTTTGAAGGAGTTCAAGCGAATCGCCATGCGGAGCGACAAAACAGACGAGAGTTTCGCGGGGATAATCCATCTTGCGGCTGCTGTGATCGGATCACGATGAATGTATCTCAACAGGCCCTAGCCTAAGCTCTCAGCAATGTCGCGCCTGCCCGCTCGGCTGCGGCCGCCAAACCGGCGTCTTTGGTCGCCAGCGGCAGCCGCCGGCGTAGGGAAAGCTCCAAATAGGCGGCATCATACAGGCTAAGCTTCTCCGCATCTGCCAGCGGCGCTGCACCATCCCAAGCCTGGCTGGCTGTTTCATCGTCAATTGTGACCGGCAGATCTCGCAAAAGGCCGGCAAATCTCTCGCGCAGCGCGGGAGTGAGCCGCCCACGCCGCTCAGCCATCAGCAATCCGTTCAGCACCTCAAGCGGCCAAAGCTGGGGTGCGACGGCCCCAGTCTCGGTCACCCGGTCAAGCAGCGCAAGAACCGCGTCCGTCTGCTCATCCTCGAAACACCACGCGAGTGCGATCGAGGCATCGACCACGAAGCTCACCGGCGACCTTCGCTAACCAACTCCTTAAGATTGAGTCCTCCCAAGGTCACACCACGGCTTGCTTGGCGTAGCCCGGACGCAGCACGACGCGCCCGCTCCCGGTCGAAGCCAGGCCCGGCGGGCACCATGCGCGCAACGGGCTTGGCGCGGCGCGTAATCACGACTTCGCCTCCCCGCTCGACCTCGTCGAGCAGAGCGGTAAGCTTGTTTTTCGCTTCGAATACACCTATCCTGGTCATGGCCCACCTATCTAGCTTCCTGGCTAGATAGATATCCTATGACTCCTCTTCAAGTGCCAGCCGTGATCGCCGCGTTGAAGCGGATCAGGCCAGCACGTCCTCGATGCGAATCGGCAGGTCCCGAACGCGAATACCTGTCGCATGCCAGACCGCGTTCGCCACCGCCGCCGCGGTGCCGACGGCCGGCAACTCCCCTAGTCCCTTTACCCCGATGGGGTTTCCGATCCGGTCATCATTAGCGATCAGAATGGTTTCAATCGGGGGAACGTCCGCGTTCACCGGCAAAATGTATTCCGCCAGATTGGCATTCACGATGCGCCCGGTTTCGGCATCGACATGGGTTTGCTCGAATAGGGCCATGCCGATACCGAAGATGATCCCGCCGATTAGCTGGCTTCGCGCTGTTTTCGCGTTCAGCACGCGGCCGGCATCGAACGCTCCGACATACCGCGAAAGGCGGATCTCACCAGTTTCTGGGTCGACCCGCACCTCGGCAAACTGCGCGCCAAAAGCATGCAGGGAGTAGTCCTTCTTTTCATCGCCCGGTTTGCTCTCGGCTTGCGCCTCTACGAATTCCAAGTTGTGACGCGCAAGCAGCTCAGCCAACGTGACCCGGCCGCGCGGGCTAACCACCACCCCATTCTCAAAACGAAGGTCTCCGGGCGTAACCTTCTGCCAGCTCGCACGCGGATCGGCGAGCGCGAGGGCGAAAAGCCGCGCGCGGATGGCGGCACATGCAGCCTGCACCGCCGGCGAAACGCTCGGCACCGTCGAGGAGCCGCCCGACACTGGCGCTGGCGGAAATCGCGTGTCACCCAGCTCGAAACGCACGCGAGAGAGCGGCAACCGCAGCTCGTCCGCGGCGACCTGCGCCATCACAGTATAGGTGCCGGTGCCGAGATCCTGTGTGCCCGATTGCACCACCGCCATTCCGTCCGCACCTAGGCGCACCCGCGCTGAGGCAGGGCGACGCTGGTTCGGGTAGGTCGCGGTCGCCATGCCAAGGCCGACCAGCCAGCGCCCATCCCGCATCGAGCGCGGCTCAGGGTTCCGCCGGCTCCATCCAAAGGCCTCCGCTCCCTGGGCATAGCACTCGCGCAGCTTTTTGGAGCTGAACGGCTTGCCCTCGTGCGGATCGGTGTCGGTGTAGTTCTTAAGCCGGAGCGCAACTGGGTCGATGTTCAGCCGCGCCGCCAACTCATCCATCGCCGATTCGAGCGCGAACACGCCCGAGGCCTTGCCCGGCGCACGCATATAGGTGGGCAGACTCTGATTAACCGGCACCATCCGGTGCGTCACGGCGACGTTGGGGCAGGCGTAAAGCATTTCGGTCGCCAGCCCGACCGGTTCGACAAATTCCCCGAGCACGGGCTGCGACATTTGCGAAAACCCGTCATGCCGGATCGCCACCAACGTGCCATCCGGTTGGGCCCCGAACTTCAGCTTCTGGACGGTGCGCGGCCGGTAGCCGTTGGACGTGTACATCTGCTCGCGGGTAACCACGAGCTTCACCGGCCGGCCCACCACACGCGCGGCCATCGCCGCCAGCGTAGCTGGGGGCCAGGTGTTCCCCTTGCAGCCAAATCCGCCGCCCACGAAGGGGCTGACGACGCGCACGCCGGCCGGGTCGACGCCAAATAGCGTGGCCAGGGTGTTCTTGGCGCCGCTGATACCCTGCGTCGCCGTCCATACCGTGAGCCGATCCCCATCCCAGGCGGCAATCGTGGCGTGGAGCTCCATCGGATTGTGATGCTCGATGGGGGTCGTGTAGGTGGCCTCGATCTTTACCGGCGCCCCCGCAAATGCCCATCCGGATCGCCCCGGCGGCTATCCGGCGGCCGCTCCCCGTTCCGGAAGTTCTTGGGAACAGACGCCTGACCAAGCGCCTGGTCCATGATCGTCGTGGCCTCGTCTTGTCGGTACTGCACCCGCACTCGGGATGCCGCATCCAGCGCCCGATCCAGCGTATCGGCCACCACGACCGCGACATGCTGGCCATTATAGACCACGTCATTGTTCTGCAGCAGCGGGGCAGTGATGGTCTGCGGCGAGGCCTGCTTGGCTTGCAAGCGCGGTGCATTTTCCGGTGTTATGATCGCGAGCACACCCGGCTGTCGCTTGGCATCATCGATTTCGAAACCGGCGATGGTTCCAGCCGGAACCGTGCTTTGCACGAGTACCGCGTGCACGAGACCCTGGACCGGAAACTCGGCCGCGTACCGTGCGCCTCCCGTGACCTTCAGCCGTCCATCGCGGCGGTCGATGGGATCGCCAACAATCATGCTTGCCTCCTCACGCCGCGGCGGTCGTCTCGAGCGCACGTAGCACCGCGCGCTGGATTAGCTTGACTTTGAACCCGTTTTGGCTGGCCGGTTGTGCGCCTTCGCTTGCGTGCATAGCAGCGTCGGCGAATGTCCCCGCATCGGCGGGCCGGCCCTGCAGCGCCGCCTCGACCTGCGGCAGCCGCCAGGGCTTCGGCGCAACCCCACCCAGGGCCAGGCGGGCCTCCCGAATTGTAGCCCGCTGTAGATCGACCGCCGCGGCGCAGGAAACCAGCGCGAACTCAAAACTCGCCCGGTCACGGAGCTTCACATAGCAGGAGCGGCGTGCCCCGGCGCTGGCCGGCACAAGCACCGCCACAATCACCTCCCCTGGCTGGAGGGCGGTCTCGATATGCGGCGTATCACCCGGTAGGCGGTAAAAATCCGCAAGCGCGACCGTCCGGCGCGCCCCGTTCGGCCCCCGCAGTTCCAGCGAGGCGTCCAGGGCCGCGAGGGCGACCGGCAAATCAGAGGGATGGGTCGCAATACATGCACGGCTCGTGCCGAGCACCCCCAACAGCCGGTTCTCCCCCCGGATTGCCGCGCAGCCTGAGCCAGGCTCGCGTTTGTTGCACGCCGCGAAGCCGGGGTCGCGGAAGTAATTGCAGCGGGTCCGCTGCAGCAGATTGCCGCCAATCGTGCCCATATTGCGGATTTGGGGAGACGCCGCGGAAAGCAGCGCCTCAGAGACGGCGCGGTAATTCCGCTGCACCTCCGGATGCGCCGCAACATTGGCCATGAGCGCGAGCGCGCCGATGCGAACCCCGTCGGGCAGGACCTCTACCGCATCGGGGAGCAAGCCATCCAGGTCCACCAGCCGGGTCGGCCGGGCAACCTCTTGCTTCATGAGCTGCAACAGATCGGTACCTCCGGCGATAAAGGCCGTATCCGGCGCGGCCGTGGCGGCTGTCGCGGCATCGAGCGTGCCCGGCCGTGAGATCGTGAAGCTCTGCATCGCTCTATCCCTGTACCGAGGCGTCTTGGATCGCAGCGACGATGTTGGGGTAGGCGCCGCAGCGGCAGATATTGCCGCTCATCCACTCCCGGAT
Source organism: Acetobacteraceae bacterium (assembly GCA_019237355.1). Lineage (GTDB taxonomy): Bacteria > Pseudomonadota > Alphaproteobacteria > Acetobacterales > Acetobacteraceae > JAFAHH01. Next base: position 4,172 of record JAFAHH010000715.1, read on the forward strand.
CTCGTCTGGCGAGCCTGCATGGCCTTCCTCGATCAGCGCCGCTGCCGACATGATCTGGCCGGGCGTGCAGTAGCCGCATTGAAAGGCGTCGTGGTGCAGGATGGCGGCCTGCACGGGATGGAGTTCCTCGCCTACTGCCAGCCCTTCAATGGTTGTAACCGCCCGGCCCTGGCAGCGCACCGCCAAGGTCAGGCAGGACACAACCCGGCGACCGTCAATATGTACAGTGCAGGCCCCACACGAGCCGCGATCGCATCCCTTTTTCGTCCCTGTCAGCCCGGCCTGCTCGCGCAGTGCATCGAGCAGCGAAGTACGAGGCTCCACCGTGAGCTGAATACGCCGGCCATTCACCTGCAGCACGATGTCCTGCATCTCCGGGGTGCGGACCGGCCCGGGTGCGGGCGAGGGTGATTCCTGCGCACTGGGGGCGGTCCGGCCAATGAGCGGAGCGGCAGCAAGGCCCGCGGCGGTTCCGCCAAGAATGCCTCGCCGCGTGAGCGATTGGGCGGCCATTGAGCTTCCTCCCGGCTAGTTTCCCATAACAGAGACGGGCCAGGCTGCCTCATTCAACTCACGAGTGCGTGGCCGGGCGAGAGCGCGATCGCCCGACGCGCGTTCTCGACCAACAGCTAAGCTCGGCATGGCGCGTGCTGCATAGTTGGGCTGCCCACGCCTGTGCCAGAAGCGACTTGCGACTCGGGGCCGGCTGTGTTTACTGCGGCCGGGAAGAAGGCCAGGGCAGCCGAGTTTCCGGCTGGCCTGAGAAATTGTTGCTTCACGAGGCTCGAAAAACCGATGTCCGCTACTTTCGACACAATTGCCGGTATCATTTCCGAAACGTGCGACATACCGCGCGAAAAGATCACGCCGGAGAGCCACGCCATCAATGATCTCGGCATCGATAGCCTCGATTTCCTCGATGTCGCGTTCGCGATCGACAAGGCTTTCGGCATAAAAATGCCGCTTGAGCAATGGACGCAGGAAGTGAACGAGGGCAAGGTTTCCTCCGATCGTTACTTCGTTATGAAAGATCTCTGCTCTAACATCGATTCCCTGGTCGCACAAAAGGTCTAGGCCGCTTCTGCGGCCGGGTTCGATGCGCCTCGAATATTTTCGCATGATCGACCGAGTCGTGGCGCTCGATTCCGCCGCTCGGACCATCACTGCTGGCTGTCTGGTACCGGAAGCCAGCCCAATTTTCGAAGGCCATTTCCCAGGATATCCGCTGCTGCCGGGCGTATTGATGATCGAGACAATGGCCCAGGCGGGTGGCTGGCTTATCATGGCCATGCAGCGGTTCAGCAACATCCCGTTTCTAGCGCAAGTGAAGGACGCCAAACTGCGCAGTTTCATCACACCCGGCCAGCCGCTCACGGCTCACGCGGAGCTTGTGCATGAAGGCTCGGGCTATGCGGTGGCGAACGGGCGCCTGTTCGCTGAAGCCGCCTTGACAGCCGAGGCGGAGATCAGATACCGCCTGGTCTCGTTCCCGAATGAAGCCTTGCGCAACGAGATGCTGACCGTCGCCCGCGCGATCGCTCTGCCCGAGGCCTTTGTTCATGCCTGACCGCGACGCGTTGATCACCGGTATCGGTCTGGTCTCCTGCTTGGGTGAAGGCCCTGACGCCCATTGGGCCCCCTTGAACCGGCCGGGCGGTTTCCAGCCGGCCATTGATTACAAGACATTTGCGCCCTATGTCGTACACCCCATCGCGCCGCTCGAATACGACCGGCAAATCCCGAAAAAGGGTGACCAGCGGCAGATGGAGCCCTGGCAACGCATCGGAACCTATGCCGCTGGGCTGGCCCTCGACAGCGCCGGTGTGAAGGGCAACCCAGACCTGCTTGCCCGGATGGATATGATTGTCGCCGCGGGCGGCGGTGAGCGCGATTACAGCGTCGACGAATCAATCCTATCGGCGCTGCCGGGTGCGCCAAACCCCGAGGTTTTCCTTAACGAACGGCTGCAAGCGGATCTCCGCCCCACCTTGTTTCTCGCGCAGCTATCCAACATGCTTGCCGGCAATATTTCCGTCGTGCATGGCGTGGTCGGGTCCTCGCGCACGTTCATGGGTGAGGAGGCAGCAGGTGCGGACGCGATCCGTATTGCTTGCGCGCGCATCGAATCGGGCCAGGGGGAGCTTTGTCTTGTCGGCGGCTCCCATAATGCAGAGCGGCCCGACGCCCTGCTTTTATATGAAATGGGACGACTCATGCTGAAGCAGCCCTATAGGCCGGTCTGGGCGCGCCAGGCCGACGGGGGTGGCATCGCTTTCGGCTCCCTCGGGTGCTTCGTTGTGATCGAAAGCCGGGCGCATGCCGCCTCGCGGGGGGCCAGGCCGTTCGCCCGCATTGCTGCAGTCGCAACCGACCGCTGCCGCCGGGCACCCGGCCAGGCAAGCGCCAATGCAGCGCGGCAATGGGAGCAGATCAAGCCGCGCCTTGAGCCAGGGTCCGTCGCTATCCTCTCCGGCGCCTCCGGCGCCCATGCGCCAACCACTGAAGAGCAGAGTTTTCTGCGTGATCTCGGCCTTGCGGTACGCGGCACTGCGACCGCGATCGGCCATTCGCTCGAACCCTCTTTTCCTGCGAATATAGCCCTGGCCGCCATTGCGATCGGCCGCGGCGCCTTATTCGCCCCGCTAGACGAGACGGAGGCAGCTATGGACGGCGCGTTGCGCCAGGTGGTCGTCACCTCCTGGGGACATCGGCGTGGCGAAGCGATGGCGTTGGTCGAGCCGGCGTAGAGCGCAATCGCTTGAGGCGGACTCGGGTTCCCAATTCGCGAGCACCGGGTCCCATTTTGCGCGCAAAAATGGGACCGGGATTGGGGTCCCGACGGTCGGGAAAGCCTGGCTCGCGCTCGGTAACCAAAATTCTAGAGGATGATGACTTCGGCCTGAAGTCATCAGGGTCTAGACCCGATCCCGCTCGAGTAGAGACACGAAGCATTCGCGGCGGGTGGATAGGCCGTTAAGAAACGGCTACAGCGGGTCCGCGTGAGTGTAGACCGCTCTAGTCCCGCTATCACCCAGAATCGCAGGGGCGTGCTTGTCCGCCGCGCGATCCAGATTCGCGCCG
>JAFAHH010000794.1 GCA_019237355.1 Acetobacteraceae bacterium
CGGTCGTCGCCCTGACTCAGGCAGGGGCGAGAGCGTTCGCGAAACACCAGATCCGGGTCAACGCCATCTGCCCCGGCGTGGTCGCGACGGATATGTGGAAGCTGATCGACAAGGGCTTCAAGGATAGCGGGCTGACGAGCCGTGATAACGAGGCTTTCGAAGCCTTCGCCGCCACTGCCCTGCTCGGCCGCCCTTCACGCCCTGACGACATGGCAGGCATTGCCGTTTTTCTGGCCTCGAGCGACTCGGCTTTCATGACCGGGCAGACGCTCATCGTCGATGGTGGGATCGTCCTCGACTAACCGGCAGTATTGACCGGAATCTACGGAGGGGGAGAGTCGTTATGAGTGAAGACGTTTCCAAGGATCTGCAGGCCTTGCAGCAACGCATGGCGGCGTTGTCCAAGGCGATGCCCGGCGTGCTGGGCGGGTTCAAGAAACTTTCCGACGAGGCAACAAAGTCCGGCAGTCTCTCGCCGGGCCTCAAAGAACTGGTCGCCGCCACGCTTGGGGTAGCCCGTGGCTGCGAGGATTGCATCGTTTTTCACCTCTCGGCGGCAAAACGGCATGGAGCAGATCGAAATCAACTTGTCGAATTGCTCGGCATTGCCGTTGAGATGGGCGGCGGACCCGCACTTGTCTACTCTGCTAAAGCGCTCAAGGTTTTCGATGCGCTGGCTTGAGTGGCAGCTATCGGCGATCCGGTGCTGCAACCACTCTTTGCTTTCCGAGCATCTTAACGCGTTCCTGGAAGCGCAAGCGTCTCCAGTCAAGCGCGATCTGCTCTAAACCATGGTGGCTTCGACCTGAAGCCATCATGGTTCAGGGCGCCTGCCGCCCAATAATCCACACGGTCATGTCCCATGCGTTGCGGATGCCGGCGATCAGCAGCAACCCCATTCCTACGGCCAAGAGGTCGCACCCCATAGGGGCTTGCAGCACGAGCCCCAAGCCGCCCATCGCCAGCAGGAGATGACCCAGAATGGGCAGCATCGCGTACCAAAGGCGATCTTCAAGGTCGATATTCATCCCGTGCCTGATCATGGCGCGCCAAACAAACCCACCATAGAGCAGCCCGAGCAGCCCGCCGCCAGCAAGTAGGAGGCCAAGCGAGGTCGGGCTTTCAGCCGGAACGAGGGCAATCAGGCAGGCTATAAGCACAGTGCTGAAATGTACTACGGTAGGTGAAAGAAAGGCGCGCAGGCCGTGGGGCCGTTCACGGAAAATCGCCGCCCCGATCGAAGCGGTGACAAATGTCAGCCCGACCAGAGTTGCCGAGGCCGTGCCAATCAGGATGTAAAAGTCGTGCCACGACCGCAATATATCGTTCAGCGGTGACACGCTCTAAGCCAGAGCAAAAACCGCAACAAACAGCGCCAGGCCAACAGCGATCCACATCACGTAATCGCCGATGAGGCCGCTGTGCAGCGCGTTGAGCACCCGAAATAATGGCCCCGTGAGGAGCTGTGTGGCACGCACCAGCGGGCCCGGCAGCTTCGCTCGCGAAAGATCGAAAAGAGCGATCCCTAGCGAAAGCGTCATCGCAAGCCAAGGCAAGAACGGGTGCGGCTCCGGCGTCGATACCGCGATTTGGATGTCAGGAGCCGGCGCGGACGCCATGCCCAAAATTTCCCGCGTGTCGGGGCTGACGAAATGGTGCAACGCCTTGGCGACGAACTCGGCGCCGGCCTTACCGCTCAGGAGTGCGAGGCCGAGCAGAGCGGCGCAGGGCAGCAGCATCAGCCATAGCGGCCGGTTGGCTTTCTCTTGCTCCTCTTCCGTGGGCGCGGCCTCCTCTTCGCCGGGCACTTCGCCCCAGCCCAGGAAAATACGCCCGGCAGCGCGCAACACTGCGCCGCCCGTCAGTGCCGCACCCAATATCAGCAGGGCCGCCACCCACCCATCGCCGGATTGCGCCGCTGACGTATCAATAAGGCACGCACCTTCGTCCATGAGCCCGTAGGGCATTCCGCCTAGAATGACTGCCCCAAGCGCCATGGCAATTCCCGCCGGCCAGATGTCCCGCCCCAAGCCCCGCAAGCCGATCTCATCGACGCTCGCGCGGGTCGCCAGAAAAATACCCGCGACCATGAACAACGCCCCTTTCGCCAACCCGTGGCCCGCCAAATAAACCATCATGCCCGCCAGGCCTTGCAGCGACGGTACTGCCACGCCGATCAGCAAAATGCCCGTGTGCGAAATTGTTGAAAAGGCAAGCATTCGCTTGAGATGCCGCTGCGAGAGGCACATGAAACCGCCAACGAGCGCGCTCGCCACTCCCATCCCAAGGAACAGTTTCTGCACGACGAAGCTAACCCCGGTTGCACCGGCAAACGCCGTAGAAAAACCGCAGCGCACAGACGATTTGGTTGAGTGCCGGCCACGAGATGCCGCCGGCGACCAGGTGCACCTGAAAAGCGCGCACATCCTCCAAGTCGAGGTGATCTGGCGAGCGGCTGCAGAAACGGCTGAACTTTGCT
>JAFAHH010000800.1 GCA_019237355.1 Acetobacteraceae bacterium
CACCGGCGGGCGTGGCCACGAAGCTGTGTGCGATCCCCTGCCCATCGGTGTAGAACCCGGCGAGCTCGCCCGAGTTGGCGATCCCCGTGATCTGCGTGATCTCGACGCCGTTGTGGAACGCCGCGGATGGATCACTACCATCGGCTCTGCATTCGGGTCGCAAAAAACCTTATGCGCGGTTGGAGGAAGAAACCCATTATTCCAGAAAGATTGCTCTCCAGACGTTTAATGGCGACACAAGCGTAGGTGGAAATAAGGCACTCCCTAGCCAAGGCGGATCGGGTCCGGACCCGATCCATTCGGCCAAAAGCTTTCGGACACAACCACTATTAATCAGTTGGACCTAATAGGTTTCGATGAATTCGATCCTGGTGCAACTCCTGTTTCCTCTGCTATCTCCTCATTGTGCTCGCCAGCCTTTGGCACGTCCCGCCGTATACCCGGCCGGGCGCCATCCATTGCGATTGGCAGAGCCGGGAGCGCAGTTTGTTTCCCGTCTGGCAGCGTCGTAGGCACGAGCCCGCCCGAGCCCCGCAAATGGGGATCATCGAAAAGATCCCCCGGTTTGCCAACCGGCGCATACGGCAGCCCGAGCTCCTCGCAACGCCGCATCAATGCAGGGCGCGTGTACTGGTTCAAAACCTCCGCTATTCCGGGAATGGTCCGGTCCCGGCCTGCGACGCGCTGTGCGGCCGTGGCAAGCGAACTATCCGAGCCAAGATCGGCGAGGCCGAAAGCATCGCAAAACAGCCTCCATTGCGTGTCGGTGACCACACCGACAAACAACTGCTCGCCGTCCGCCGTTTCAAATAAGTCATAAACGGGCCAGGCAGGCTTGCGCACGCCCATGGGCTCCGGCTCGGCGCCGGTAACCGCAATCAGCGCCATATGCTGCGCCATGAGTAGGGCATTGTTTTCAAACAATCCCACTTGCACATGCTTGCCGCGGCCGGTGCGGCTGCGCTCGATCAGGGCGGCGAGGATGCCGATCGCGCCGAACATGCCGCCCATGATGTCGTTCACCGAAGACCCGGTGCGCAACGGCTTGCCAGGCAGGCCGGTCATGTAGGCCAGCCCGCCCATCATCTGCACCACTTCATCAAGCGCCACGCGGTGCTCGTAGGGACCGGGAAGGAACCCCTTACACGAGCAATAGATCAGGCGTGGATTTTCCGCCGAGAGGGCCTGGTAACCAAGCCCGAGCTTTTCCATCGCACCTGGCCGGAAATTCTCGATCAGCGCATCAGCGCCAGCGATGAGCCGCCGCACCAGCGCAATCCCCCCGGCGGATTTCAGATCGACGGTCAGGCTGCGTTTGTTGCGGTTGAAAGCAGCGAAGAACCCGGCGCCCATGCCGGTAAGCCGGCGAGTATTATCGCCTTCAGGCGCCGGTTCCACCTTTATAACGTCCGCGCCGAGGTCGGCGAGCACGAGGCCGCAAGCCGGCCCCATGATCATATGCGTGAACTCGACGACGCGGATGCCCTCTAGAGGATATCCACCGAGGCTGGACATGCTCTAACCCAGTCTCGGGCTGACTGGGGAGCCCGAAACTGGTCTAAGTCTTTGCTTTGCGAGCATCATCGGGCCCCGTCACGCCCGGCGCGATGGGAACCCGGCCACGCGCTCCTGGAGTTGCAAGCAATTCCCGTCAAGCGCGATCTGCTCTGGTCGCCCACCGGCTGCGCAGACCCCGCTATAGCAGGAAACATGTTGTAAGGATGCTATCCGGCCGAGGTCGGCCGGCGCCGGTGTGCTCCGACGCGTGCTTCCCATTAACCCGGGCAAAGTTTTCTCTTGACAGAAAACCTCCGGCTGTGTTCTCTTAACGTTCATGCCGTGGACCCCTCCTCCAGTTCCGACCGGCCTTTCGGACCGCCTGGTCCTCATCATAGCAGGGCTGCGCGGGGTGCTGGCCGCACATATGGCGAAGGACCGGTCGGCCTGTCGCGGTGCTTTTTCTGGCCTGGGCGCGGCTGGGCCGCCTCGCTTCGCGGTTTGAAGCCCTGGTGCAGGCAGTCGGCGCGGGGCGGCTTCCGCCGGCGGCGGTGCCGCGCGGGCAGGCTGAGCGCGATCTTGAATTGCCCCGGCTGGAGGGCCTGCCTCCGCCTCCCGGGGCG
>JAFAHH010000879.1 GCA_019237355.1 Acetobacteraceae bacterium
TCATCGACGAGTTGAACGAGAGAGGCGCCAAGATCGTCATCTCGCAACGGCCAAACCGCCGAGCCCCGCTCGCGATCGACCGCGAGATCTACAAATGGCGGCATTTGATCGAGAACTTCTTCGGCCGTTTGAAGGAGTTCAAGCGAAACGCCATGCGGAGCGACAAGACCGACGAGAGTTTCGCGGGGATAATCCATCTTGCGGCTGCTGTGATCGGATCACGATGAATGTATCTCAACAGGCCCTAGAGCGCGATGGCTTGAGGCGGGAATCGTCGGAAAGCCTGAATCGCGCTCTCAAAGCCAAAAATCCTAGAGCGGGATGACTTTTGACCAAAAGTCATCCCGCTCTAGCGAAAGCCGGTTAAGCAAGGCAGGGTTGTTCTGCAGGCTGCTTTGCACGCATTAGGACATTGAATCGAAACACGCCATAGCGTACGGGTACGCTATCGGAACAGCTGCCTAGGTTCTCGGTTCAAGCGCAGGGCGAAAAAAATGGCAAATCAGGACAATACCGATACCGTAGCACAATCGTCCGGCGATGCTGTGAGCGCCCTGACAGCAACTCAAGCAGTCACCTCGCAGACAGATGGAACCGCAGATCCCCCAGCCGACCCCCTGCCGTCCGCCGCCACCGCAGCCACGCCGGGCAGCTACGCCGCCGTCTTTGGCCAGCCGCTCAATATCGCGGTCCCGAGCGAGGCCCCTACGCGCCTTACCACAAGCGTTACGGGGCTGCCCACCACCGGTACCGTGGTGTTGCCGGATGGAAGCACCCCCGTCAGCGTCGGCCAAAGCCTGTCCGTCGCACAACTAGCCGGGCTTCGGTTCAAGCCAACAACGCCGAGTGGCGCCCCGCAAACCTCAGCTTTCGCGTGGAGCGAAACGATCCCCGGTGGGCCTACCACCCAGAAGAGCACCACGGTTACCTCTGGCGCGGTCGCCGCGGCGCCTAGTGCCACAGCGGCAGCTACCGCCACAGGGGCAGCGGCAGCTACTGCTACAACGGCAGCGACTGCCACCTCCGACCCTACTACCACGGCAAAGCCCAATACGACAGCCGCCCCTGATGCAGCGACCGCGGGCTCGGACCCGAACGCGATCGTGACCGAGAACCAGAAGCCGGGAGCGCCGCCGAGTGACTGGCAGATCGCCCCGGGCCAGGATTCTACCGAGATCCAGGGCTTTACCACCAGCATGAGCACCCCTGTCGGGGGCACGGTTCAATTCAAAATCAATAACCAGACTGGGAATGGGACTTACCACATCAACATCTACCGGTTGGGTTATTATGGCGGCGACGGAGCGACACTCGTCACCACCTTGAATCACTCGGGATCTCCGGTTGTCCAGCCAAACCCTATAACCAATTCGTCAACCGGTGAAGTCGATGCCGGGAATTGGAGTGTTACCGACAACTGGTCGGTGCCTTCCAACGCCACATCCGGCGTTTACATTGCAAATGTCGTCGACGGCTCGCAGATATTCCAGATCCCGTTCATCGTCAGTAATCCCAGTTCGACGAGCGACATCGTTCTTCAGACCTCGGACGAGACATGGCAAGCTTATAATGGCTGGGGCGGGGACAGTCTTTACGGCGGCGACGGCCCGTCAACGGGCACGCCCGGTGCCGCGTTTGCGGTCAGCTACAATCGACCCATTGTGACTCGCGATAGCATTGGCACGTACGCAGGCCCCCAGGATTCTTTGTTCGGTGCCGAGTATTCGACGATCTACTGGCTCGAGGAAAACGGGTACGATGTTTCCTATATTTCCGGCATCGATACGGCTACGAATGGCTCCCTGCTGCTGAACCACAAAGTCTTTATGGATGCGGGGCATGACGAGTACTGGACCCCCAGCCAGGTCGCCAACGTCCAGAATGCGGCTAACCACGGCGTGAATCTCGCCTTCCTGAGCGGCAACGAGGTCTTCTGGCGAACCGCCCTCTCGCCGAGCCTCGATAGCAGCGCAACCGCCAACCGTACACTGGTCAGCTACAAGGATACCCACTTCAACCAGTTGGTAAACCCGTCGGGTACGGACACCGGCACTTTCCAAGATCCGCGCCTCGGTGCCGCCCCTGAGCCGTCAAACGAGGTGACGGGCACCTTTTTCCAGATCGACCAGAGCAACCTCACTCCCGCCATCACCATACCATACGGCGAGACGAACCTTCGTTTCTGGCGCAACACCAGCGTCGCCTCGACCGCAAACGGCCAGACGGCGTCGCTGGAGCCGAGCCTGCTCGGCTATGAGTGGGACGACGCGCCGGATAACGGCTTCGAGCCGGTCGGTGCCATCGATCTCTCGTCAACAACGGTGCAGGAACCAACTGCGTACAATACCGACTGGGGTAGTGTCGACACCGCGGGCACGGCCACCAATAGCCAGGTGGAGTACCGCAATCCGCAGAGCGGCGCGCTCGTCTTCGGGGCGGGCACAGTCTTCTGGCCATGGGGCCTTTCGGCCGAGCATGACAATGCGCCATCGCCATTTTCGGCGACCTCACCGGATCCAAATATCCAGCAGGCGACGGTGAACTTTTTGGCGGATATGGGGGTGCAACCGCAAACGCTCCAGTCGGGCCTCGTCGCCGCCACCAAATCGACAGACACAACACCGCCCACAACCACCATCTCCAGCGTTTCGCCCAACAAAGTTGTCGAGGGTGGATCAGTCACGGTCAGCGGGACGGCTACTGACGCTGGAGGTGGTGTCATCGGCGCCGTTGAAGTTTCGACCGATGGCGGGAACACCTGGGACCCGGCGAATACCCCGGTCGGCGCAGCGAGCGAGAACTGGACTTACACTTTCTCGGCTCCGCCGCCGGGAACATACACAATCGAAGCTCGCGCCGTCGACGATAGCGCCAATCTCGGATCCCCGAGTTCTGGCGTTTCATTGACGGTGACGCCCTCCTCAGCGTTGAGCATCTTCCCCTCTAGCGCCACTCCGGCCATCGCGACCAACGACCCAAATGCGCTTGAGGTCGGCGTTAGGTTTACTTCGGCCACCTCCGGCCAAATTACCGGTATCAAGTTTTACAAGGGCTCGGGCAACACCGGGACCCATGTCGGTAATCTTTGGAGCGCCTCGGGCCAGCTACTCGCCAGCGCCACCTTCACCAATGAGAGCGCAAGCGGCTGGCAGCAGGTGAATTTCGCGACGCCCGTGAACATCACGGCCGGGACGACCTATATAGCCTCATATCACACGAACACCGGGAATTACGCTGATACTCCGTATTTTTTCACAACGTACGAGGGTCAGAGCAACGGATCGCTGACGGCCCCATCGACGACCGCTACATCGCTGACCGCCCCGGGCACCACCGTTAACGGGGTATACGCCTACAGCTCCAGCAGCACCTTCCCCAACACCACCTCGGTTACAGGGGATAATTACTGGGTTGACGTGGTCTATAACGACAATGGGGGCGCCACCAGTCCGCCACCCCCGCCGCCTCCGCCGCCCCCGCCACCGGGGTCGGTGAATCTGTTCGACAACAGCACGCCCAGCACCGTGACTGACCCTGATACTGGCGCGGTAGAGCTGGGCGTGAAGTTCACCTCTTCGCAAGCCGGACAAGTCACCGGGATCCGGTTTTACAAGGGATCGCTGAACACCGGCACCCATACCGGCGAGCTGTGGGACAGCAGCGGCCATGAGTTGGCAACGGCAACATTTACGGGCGAAACAGCAAGTGGCTGGCAGGATGTGAGCTTCTCCTCGCCAGTTTCGATTAATGCGAACACCACCTACATCGCCTCTTATCATACGAGCGTTGGTCATTATTCAGCTGACACCAACTACTTCGCCAATGCATACACCCCCGCCAATGACCCGCTTAGCGCGCCTTCTAGCAGCTCGAGCGGCGGCAACGGCGTATACGCCTACACCCCCAACAGCGGGAGCAATGCCACCTTCCCAACCAACACTTATCAGGCCTCGAATTACTGGGTCGATGTCGACTTTACCCCATCCGGCAGCTCGCCGCCGCCGCCGCCACCGCCGCCACCCAGCACCGTGAATCTGTTCGACAACAGTACGCCGACCAACACGAATGACCCTGATCCAAATCAGGTCGAGCTCGGGGTGAAGTTTACTTCCTCCCAAGCCGGGCAAATCACCGGCATCCGGTTCTACAAAAGCTCACAGGATACCGGCACGCATACCGGCGAGCTGTGGAATGCCAGCACGGGAAAAGAGCTGGCGACCGCAACTTTTACCAACGAAACCGCGAGCGGCTGGCAACAGGTGACCTTCTCGTCGCCCGTGTCGATCACGGCAAACACCACCTACATCGCGTCGTTCCACTCAAACGGACATTACGCAGGTGACACCAACTACTTCAGCACTGCGCATACGAGCGGCCCGTTGACTGCGCCATCGAGCTCTTCAAGCGGCGGCAACGGCGTTTATGCCTACAGCACCAGCAGCGGGAGCAACGCCACCTTCCCAACCAACACTTATCAGGCGTCGAATTACTGGGTTGATGTTAACTTCCTGGCCGCTTAGGACTTGCCTCATGCACCAAGAAATTTATTCGGACGGCGTTGGCGAGGTCACCGTGAGCGGTTCCATCGTGCGCGTTGATCTCGTGAGCCTCTCGCCTACCGATCGCGACCACAACAATAACCCAAAATCGGTATTCCGGCAGCGAATCATATTCTCCGTCGAGGGTTTCGCCAATTCGGTCGATGTCATGCAGAAGGCGCTGCAGAGCCTCGTCGACTCCGGGGTCATCCGGCGCAGCACGGCTGAGCAGGCCGGTAATGGCGCGACGGAGGCTGCCCCGGGCGAGAAGCGGACGCTTGCCTCCGGGCCTACCCGGCGCAACGTATCGCCCAATTTCAGTTGAGCCAGCCGCGTTCCAGGTCGCTTGAAGATAAAATCGAGCAAGCGTAGATAGCTCCGTGTCCGCGACGATGCCACCGCAAACAGCCCTCGACTGCTTCGTCCGCGTCGCCAGTCATCATGGCCTGATGCTCTCGGCCGATCGGTTACGCCATAGTTATGCCATCGGTGAGGCTCCGGTCTCGCCCGTGCTGCTGCTCCGTATCGCGAAAGATGCGGGATTCCGCGCCCGGCAGGCGCTGCTGAGCTGGGACCAGCTCGTGGATTTGCGCGATGCCTATCCCGTCATGGCCCAGCTTGCCAATGGCAACTGGGTCGTCGTGCTCGGCGCCTTGGAACACCCACATGGGAGCGCCGGGATGGGCGGAGCCGACGGGAACGAGGCGGCGGTCAGCGTCCTCGATCCGCTCGCCGATCATCCGGAGCCGTTCCCAGTTACCAGGGAAGCGTTCTGCGCGAAGTGGCAGGGCGACGCTGTGGTGGTCAAGCGAAGCCGCCAGCTTGGCGAGAATCCGCCCGCCTTCGGTGTTCGCTGGTTCATTCCCGAACTGCTGCGGGAGCGGCGGCTCTTTATGGATGTCGGCATCGCCGCAATCTTCCTGTACGCGCTCGGCCTTGTGACCCCGATTTTCTTTCAGCTCGTCATCGACAAGGTCTTGGTGCACGAGAGCTACACCACCCTTTATGTGCTGGCCGCAGGTGCGGCCCTCGGGCTCGCTTTCGACGCCCTGTTTACATTCCTGCGGCGCTACTTGCTGCTCTACGCGACCAATAAGATCGACATCCGGGTGGCCATGAAAACCTTCGGCCACTTGATGAACCTGCCCATTAGTTTCTTCGAACGGATGTCGGCTGGAGTGCTGGTGCGGCACATGCAGCAGGCGGCCCGCATTCGTGAGTTTCTCACCGGCCGGCTGTTCCTGACCGTTCTCGATACCCTGTCGCTCTTCGTCTTCCTTCCGGTGCTGCTGCTCTATAGCGTGAAGCTCACGCTGATCGTTTTGGGCATCGCCGGCTTGATTGGGATCGTGGTGGCGCTGCTCATTGGGCCATTCCGGCGCCGGCTGCGATGGCTCTACGAAATGGAAGCCGCACGGCAGGCATTGTTGGTCGAGTCCGTCCATGGCATGCGGACCGTCAAGTCGCTGGCCATGGAGCCGCTGCAGCGACGGGTTTGGGACGACCGCTCGGCGCAAGCCGTTTCCATGCGCAACCGCGTCGAAAAGATCTCCGCCGCCGCTCAATCGCTAACGGGGCTGCTCGAAAAGCTGATGACCATCGCCATTATCGGGGTCGGCGCCCTCGATGTGTTTAACGGCCAGATGGGGGTCGGCGCCCTGGTCGCTTTCAACATGCTGGCGGCCCGGGTATCCGGCCCGTTTGTCGCTATCGTGACGATGGCGCACGAATACCAGGAGGTCGCGCTGGCGGTGCGTATGCTCGGCGAGGTGATGAACCAGGCTCCAGAGCGCGACAACAATCGCCACGGGTTGCAACCGGACCTGACGGGCGAGATCGAGTTCGAGAACGTGACCTTCCGCTATGGCGCAGAGGGGCCGCCGGCACTCGACGATATCTCGTTCACCATTCCGGCAGGAACCATTTTCGGCGTCGTTGGGCGGAGCGGCTCGGGTAAGACGACGCTCACCCGCCTAATCCAGGGATTATATCCCGTTCAGCAGGGTATCGTGCGGCTCGATGGATTCGATGTGCGCGAGCTCGATCTGGTGCATTTGCGCAAGAGCATTGGGGTTGTCCTGCAGGACAATTTCCTGTTCCATGGCACGGTCTGGGAAAACATCGCCTGCGTGAAGCCGAGCGCGACGGGTGAGGAGGTGGCCCGTGCCGCGCGCTTGGCTGGCGCCGAGGAGTTCATAACCCGGCTGCCGCGGGGCTTTGCCACGATGCTGGAAGAGAATGGCGAGAATCTCTCCGGAGGTCAGCGGCAGCGGCTCGCGATCGCCCGGGCGCTGATCACCAACCCCCGGCTACTGATCTTTGATGAAGCAACGAGTGCCCTCGATCCCGAGAGCGAAGCCATCATCCGGCACAATTTACGGCGCATTGCCCAAGGCCGGACCGTAATCATCGTTTCGCACCGGCTCTCGACGCTCGCGGATGCGAGCGCCATTCTGGTGATCGATCGCGGCCGCATCGCCGATATCGGCCGGCATGATCAGCTCCTGTTACGCTGCACCACTTACCGGCAGCTCTGGAACCAGCAAACCAGGCAAGTTGCATGACTCAATCCATCGAACCGGCTGTCGCTGGCTCTGTGCTTACCCGGCGCGGCAGCAAGCCGCTGAAACTGCCCGGGCCGGCGCGCTTGCCGCTGATACTAGAATTCCAGCCCGATGCGGTTGAGATCGAGGCGCGTACTCCGCCCCGGATCGCGCGCGTCACGCTCTATATGGTCATTGCACTCATCGTCGCCGCGGTAAGTTGGGCGTCGCTTGCGAGCGTGGATGAGATCGTTACCGCGCCGGGCAAGCTTATTACCACGCACCCCAATCTCGTCGTCCAGCCGCTCGAAACCTCAGTAATCCGCGATATTCGGGTGGCGGTGGGTGACCTTGTGCACAAAGGCGACGTGCTGGCCACGTTGGATCCGACTTTCTCGCAGTCGGATGTCAGTGAGCTGCGCGAGCGCATCTCCGCGCTCGATGCCGAGATCAATCGCCTTGAAGCCGAGCTCAACAACCGCGATTTTGCGGCCTCAGCGGGAGCTACGCCCAACGATCTACTGCAGGCCAGACTTTTTGCCGAGCGTAAGTTCTATTATGACGCCTCGCTGCGCAAACTAGACGAACAGATTGCAAGGACCGAAGCCAACCTCGAGACGACCCAGTCCGAGGAGCGATATGCCGCAAGGCGGCTCGCTACCTTGCATGAGGTGGAGTCGATGCGGGAGGCCCTGTATGGTAACCAGGTAGGGTCGCGCCTTAACTTGCTTCAGGCACGCGATGCACGGCTCGAAGTCGAATCCAGCTTGGCGCACCTGCAAGGAAGCCGGATCGAACTGGTGCATGAGCTAGCGAAGCTCCAGTCCGAACGGGAGGCCTTCATAAAAGAGTTTCGCCGCGCTGCTCTCGAGCAATTGGTGCAGGATCGAGGGAAGCGCGACTCCGCGGCTGACGAGCTGCAGAAGGCCGACTTGCGACGGCATATGGTGGCCATCACTGCCCCCGCTGACGCGGTAGTGCTCGACGTCGCGCACCGTTCCATCGGCTCGGTTGTGCGCGAGGCCGAGACCCTTTTCGTGCTTGTTCCGCGAGACGAAAAGCTCGAGGCCGAAGTGAACGTTGCCGGAAAGGATGTCGGCGAAGTTGCCGTTGGCGAGAAGGCGCGGATCAAGTTCGATGCCTTTCCTTTCCAGAAGCACGGAACCGCCACTGGAGTGGTTCGCCTGATCAGCGAGGACGCATTCAGCTCAGAGAATAAGAGCTCAGAGAACAAGGATGAGCAGCCCGGCCATGGGCCCCTATATTACCGGGTTCGAGTAGACTTAACCGACACCAAATTGCGTGCCGTGCCGCAGCACTTCCATTTAATCCCCGGCATGGCCCTCAGTGCCGAGATGAAGGTGGGGCAGCGCAGTGTCATTTCATACTTCCTCTATCCGCTTTTGCGCGGGCTGGATGAGAGCATCCGGGAGCCTTGAGCGCGGTTGTAAACGCCCGACGCCATATTGTTGCGAGTTTGACGATGCCGGACACCACCCTGCACCCAGTTATGGAGCTCGATCCAGCCCGTGCCGCTCGCGCTGGGGGCCCGCACTACGGGGTGGTCGATATCGGATCTAACTCGGTGCGGCTGATCGTCTATGATCAGCTCAGCCGCGCGCCTTTTCCCCGCTTCAACGAAAAGTCATTATGCCGGTTGGGCGCAGGGCTCGATCAGACCGGGGAACTTTCCGCCGAAAGCATGCGGCGCACCGTCGAGGTCATGCGTCGGTTTCGCGCCGTCGCCGATGCGATGGAGGTGCCGCAAGTCGACGCGATTGCGACCGAGGCGGTTCGCCGGGCCACGAATGGCCAGGAGCTGCTGGCGCGCATCGCGGCCGAATCCGGATTTGCTGTTCGCATCCTAAGCGGCGCTGACGAGGCGCGGTATGCGGCGCTCGGCGTCGCCGCCGGGTTCTACCGCCCGGCCGGCCTGGTCGGCGATATGGGCGGCGGCAGCCTTGAGATAGCGGAAATCCTGCATCACAGCGTTAGCAATGATTCGGCGAGCATGCCGCTCGGAGCCCTCCCGGTGCAGGCGTTTTTGGCAGGGGGGAAAGGCAGCGCCAAAGCGCGAGTCGATGCGATCTTGCACGAGAGCCTGCCGCATGTCCCCTCCCGGGCGACCTTCTATGCTGTTGGCGGAGGCTGGCGGGCTTTCGCCCGGGTGCATATGGCATCGGCCGGCGCCGCTGTTCAGGCGGTGCACGGATACTCGGTCGACGCGCGCGAGGCACGAAGATTTGCCAAAACTTTGTGGCGCCTCCCCGAGGCCAACCTGGCAGCCCTCCCTGGAGTTCCCGCCCGGCGCATCGATACGCTTCCCGCGGCCGCGCTGGTGCTCGACCGCGTGCTGAAATACCTGGGTCCCGAGCGTCTTGTGTTCTCCTCGCTCGGCGTTCGGGAAGGCTGGCTTTACACCCAGCTTTCGCGAGACGAGCAGGAACGTGATCCGCTGCTGGAGGGCGCGCAAAGCTTCGGCATGTCCCGCGCCCGGGTCCCCGAATTTGCGTCGGCGCTCGTGCGTTGGACGGACGACTTGTTCGGCAATGAAACGCCGGCCGAGCGGCGGTTGCGGGTCGCTGCTTGTGCGCTTTCTGACATCGCCTGGCGCGATCACCAGGGGATTCGCGCGGCCGAGAGTTTCCGGCGCCTCATTCAGTTTCCCTTTATCGGCCTCGATCACGCCGAGCGCGTCTATATCGCTTCTGTGGTGCATTCGCGTTATGCCGGCGCGCCGAACGATCCGGCGCTCGCTGGGGCGAAGGCATTATTACCCGCCGGTTCCCGCCGCCGGGCGCTGATCCTCGGCCGGGTCTTGCTGTTGGGCCATCGGCTCTCGGGCAGCGTTCCGCAAATGCTGGAAAGTGCCCGGCTCGCAATCGGGTCGAACACCGTCCGGCTCGAAGTTGGCAAACAGGTTCGCGTTCCTGATAGCGATGTGGTCAAGGAGCGGCTTGATCTCGTGGCCCGGGCTGCTGGGGCCGAACGGACGGAAATCGTCGAGGCGGCATAGAGGGGGCGCCTCTACAGAAAACCCTTACGCGTGCTTCATCTATCCCGCTTCTTCGCCAGTTCAGCGGCCGCTCTCTCGCAATCGCGCTGAACTTAATATCGTTTTCCCGTAAGAGAGTGCGCCGTGCTCAGGCAGTTGGCCGGTTTAGAGCAGATCGCGATCAGGTGGGATCGCCGTAGGTGATCCCATCGGGTGAATCTGCTCGGTAAACAACATCTAATCTTACTGAGTCACGAAAATAACCTTAGGCGCGAGTCGGCTGGCTAGGCCAGTTTGAAGATTCAATCAGCAGCCCAGTGGGAGCTGAGTATGGATCCCATAGCCAGCGAGGGCAGCGCCGCGCGATTTACCGCCTACATCGACGGCCTGAGCATCGTGATCGGCCACGCTGGCCGGGTCGGG
>JAFAHH010000898.1 GCA_019237355.1 Acetobacteraceae bacterium
GCTCCTTAATGGCAGCCGAAGTTTTCGTAACCATCCTTTCTGGTTTCGGTCTTGGCAATCTGCTGCATTACGGGCGCGAGCTCCACGCGATGGACCAGGTGATCGGAGTGATGATCGTAATCGTGGTAATCGGGCTTGTTGCCGATAAGGTGTTTTTTGGGCCCTGGGAGCGGTTCTTACACCGGCGTTGGGGCACTGGGCTCAAGCCGGCGTAAGCCAAGGCTTCAGTTTAAGCTCCCAACCGGGCTGCCAGGTCTTCCATATCGCTAGCCACCACATCCCAATCTTGTTCAGGCCCGAAGTCGCGCGACTGATGCGGGCCGTACTCGGTGGGGCGCGGGATAAAGCCGGTCATAAGCCCGTTCGCCCTCGCGGCCGCGAGGTCGTCGTTATGGGCCGCGGCGAGCATCACCTGGCCGGGGGCCAGATCGAGATACTTGCAAGCGCCGAGATAAGTTTCGGGATCGGGCTTGTAGTGCTGAAATATATCGCTGCCGAAGACCACATCCCACGGCAGCCCGCCGTGTTTGGCGAGATCGACTTGCAAAGAAAGATTACCGTTCGAGAGCGGCCCGATAATATAGCGCCGCTTCAGACGCAGTAAGCCGGGGACCGAATCCGGCCAGGGGTGTAGGCGGTGCCAGCCACGATTGATGTGGCACAGATCGGTCTCAGTAAGCCCCTGGATTCCGAATTCCGCGACCAGCCGGTCCAGGCTCTGTCGGTGCAAATCGTCGAGTTTGGTCCAGGGCTGTTCGCCAAGTCGCACCCGGTTCATCGAGGGAACGTAAGCCCCACGCCATGCATCCACGAGCCGCTCCCAATCGGCGGTGATGCCGGGCGTCTGGCCGTATGTCGTCAGTTCCGCAACGAGGCTACTCCGCCAATCCACCACTGTGCCGAACACGTCGAATACGATTGCCGAAGGTGCTCGAGACTGGTTCTTGGGCTGTTCCATTACCGTTCCTTCCCTCAGTCTAGAAAGCACCGAAAATGCCCCGCAGGACACCCGGGGTCACTGCTGCTAAAGGATTCACCGAGACTTGCGGATTATCAAGCGGGCCACGCACGGCATACGTTGCCGCGAATAGGCCACCGCCCTTCTCGGGGCTGAACATTTTCCCCACGAACGGGATCTTCCCAAGTAATGAATTAAAGAAATAAGCGGGGACGATGGTGCCCTCGAGATTCGTCACTTGGGCCTTGAAATTGATTTCACCTTTGGCGGTAAAGCCCAGCGAGGGACTGAATGCCCGCGCGTTATCAAGCCGGAGCACGTCACCTTCGAGACGGAACGGCGCAATCAGCCGGGAGACGGCGAGCCCCGTGCCGCTGGCCATTTCGGCCAAGCCATAGAGGCTAATTGCTTGCAATACCCGTACCAAACCCGGCGCATCCCGGATACGGAAATCGCTGAGTTCTGCCGTGCCCGCAAGCGGATCCGTGGGCTGACGGTCATCGAATTCGGCCGCAACCTTAAGGCCCCCTCCTTCGATCCTGTCAATTACACTCAAGCCCAGCAGCAACCGCCCTGCATCCGCCGCCTCGGCCGACACCCGGCGCCCAGCCGGGTTGGGAGAAATGTCGAGCGCGAACGGGGCCGAACCGATTCGCCCTGCAAGGTGCAGCCGGCGCATCCGCGAGCCCTCGGTTTCGGCATGCACGGTCGCCCCACCTGCGATCACGCCGTGCGCCATGAAGGTGCGATCGAAACGGGCGTCAATGATCCATGGTGGCCCGCCCGTGTACTGATCCGTATGGCGGGTACGCTCGAGCCGGCCAGAGAGATCCAGGCTTGGTCCGTTCACTGTCGCCCGTATCGGAGCCGAATGATCAGGATCAAACCGAATGGAACCAGTGGCGCGCGTTCGCCCGAGCACCAGTTCACTGACGCGAAGCGTCGAAAGCTTACCGCTGGCGAAATCAGCCTGGCCGCGCAGCAAAAGGGCATCACCATCGACCGAGATCTGCTCGACTCTGGTCAACTGATCATGCAGCAAGCCTATC
>JAFAHH010000989.1 GCA_019237355.1 Acetobacteraceae bacterium
GCCGACCCGCTGCCAGTCGTGCTGACGTTCCTGCGTTCGGAGGTTCGTGAACGCGTTCGCGTCGATTCGGTCATCACAATTGCCGACGCCGGTAATTTTAGCCTCGACCGGTTTTCGATCGAGGTTGCCCGCAATCAAATCCGGTACGCCGATACCGTTCTGCTGAACAAATGCGACGTGGCGACTAGCGACAGCTTGCGCGCTATCGAACAACACATTCGTGCACTAAGGCCGGGTACTCGAATCCTGCGCACGACACGGTGTAACGTTGCGCTGCCATTGATCCTCGGCGTAGGGGAATTTCAATCCGACCGGTTTCTTCCCGGTCGAGCCGATCATGTCGATTGTGACGAGACGCATCTCACCAGTGATGGCTTCGACGCGTTTTCATTTGCGGTCAAAGTGCCGTTTGCAGCCGACAAGTTTCAGTCTTTTCTCGAACAGCTGCCGGAGAATGTGTTCCGCGGCAAGGGCGTAATCTGGATCGACGAGAGCCCGAAGCAATATGTGTTTCACCTCGTCGGCCAAAGGTTCACTCTCGACGAGAGCCGGCCCGGCGGCTCGGTCAAGAACAAACTGGTGCTGATCGGCCGCAACCTCGACAAAGAGCGGCTACGATATCAGCTGGAAAATTGTCTCGCAGCGTAAGCCGTACACTAGACTAGTATGCTGGTAAACCTATCTGATCAGGTTAGGGGGGAAGGTAGCATGAAACAACCATACCTCCTTTTCCTCATTCCGCCGGTTGCCACCTCGACAGCTTGGCGGGCTCAGGCGTCGCGAGATTGGCGATGTCTCTAGCCCTATGACGATGCTGATTTCTCTCGTGCCGGGGGCGGGGTTGGTCAATCGCGCATGATCCCAACACACACGATATTTTAACAGTATTTGATTGAACAGCGTGGCCAGAGCCCCCACATAATCTTAACCGCCATCATCTACGGTAGGTCGATGCTATACCTACTGAAGCACATTCGCCTCGGGGCGATCCTATTGGGCTGCCCTCGACATCT
The DNA here is from genome assembly GCA_019237355.1 of Acetobacteraceae bacterium. Taxonomy (GTDB): domain Bacteria; phylum Pseudomonadota; class Alphaproteobacteria; order Acetobacterales; family Acetobacteraceae; genus JAFAHH01. The sequence continues at coordinate 1,014 of JAFAHH010000989.1, forward strand.
TTGTAGCTTCCGATGCGACTGCGTTACAATATCGGCGTGTGCCGCTAGAACCGCCTACAGTAGCCATCCTGGCGCCCGGGCCAATCGTGCCGGGAGACTATCAACGACTGGGCTCTTTCTTGCGAGAGATACCGCCCACTGACCGTATTGTCGGATTTTTTCTCGACAGCCCCGGCGGCAACATAGTTGAGGCGGAGAAAATCGCTGGCCTCATAAGAGCGTCCGACACCACAGCCATGGTGTCCAGCGCCAGCGAATGCTCTTCAGCCTGTTTCTTGCTCTTCGCGGCAGCCCGCCGGCGCGTAGTAGATCCTGCCGCTGATCGGCGTCCACAGCGCAAGCGAAGCAGGTCAGGAGACACTCACCTCAAGGGCCATCACTACGGCGGTGGCCAGAGACGCTGCCGGGCTCGGTGGTCCGGACGCGATCATTGGGAAACTCGTCCAGACGCCGCCAGGGCGTACAACCTGGTTGACCCCATCGGACCTCACCTCCATGGGGGTGAGGATCTTGGAGGAGACGGGCACGACAGCGCCGCAGGCTCCGGTCGCGTCTGTTCCCAAACCAGCTAATCCCGCGTCCTCGCCCGTAGCGTCCTACTCGCCGGGGTATGAGCAGGGGTCACCCGCTTTCGACGAGGGCGCGGGTGATCGCCGTGCTTGGGAAGAGTGGTTCGGCGGGCTGAGTGGTTCCTACCGAGATGGAGCCGAGTACTGGGCAAGTCAGCGCAGCCTGCCGAAACCGGGATCTTGCGATGGTCCGGCCCGGTAAGACCTGGGCGACTGGACGGCGGGCTGTCTAGCTGCAAAGCGGTTTCTCACCCCTAAGGATCTTCGCCGCAAGGCTGAGCCCGAATACCGCGCCGGGTGGAATAGCTACAGCGGCTGAGCGAGGTGCCGTGGGATGGCGACCGAGCGGTGGGCAGCCTTCAAGCGGCTGCTCTTGCCCTCACACTGTCCGGCAGGCCAGGTCCTCAGCCCCTCGCCACCGCCGACCCAATTCTGACCTCCGCCGCCGATCGAAATCTGACCCGGCGTCACAGCCGCGGGGACGAACTCGGTAATCGGTAACCGCCCGGCTCGCGGCCGTACCGGACTGGCCCATGCCGCCCGCGGCGAGTTTCTCATCCCTGATACTTGTGGTCGCCGAGCACTGGGTCCGGGATATGCTGAGGTGCTACTCTTTCGCGCAGATGATTGCACGCTCATTGGACCAGCACTCTCTGTGATGGTTCAACATCCCTAGTTGGTTTTCTGCGTGATTTGACCGAGGTTCCTCATTCCAAGATCCGTATGCCCTGTCCTTCTGGTCTGGGTCTAGATTCACGTAAGCGAACCATCGTCCTTTCATGATCTTGAAACTTCCGTCACCAAGTGGAAAAAATTCTCAGGGCCCGTTGATGAATTGTTTTCCGTCCACTATGAGGGTACACGCGAAGATATTTTTTGCAGATGCCCCCCGGCCGGCCCCTTCTTCGTTACCGTGCAGTTGTTTAATTTGACGAATGCAACGATCATTCCCTCGCTGTCGTAGCGATCCGCTCCAGCAACCGTACCGCTCACGTTGAGGACAGGAATTGAATGGAGGTTCAACTTAAGCAACGAGCTAAGAGCGGGATCGTCGCGAGAATAGACACAAAGGACATGCACTTCGTCCGCGCCGCGTATCCGGCCCATGACCGCGAAATCGGCAAATTCGATTTCAACCGGGTTCTGTCCTTGAACGGGACCCCCCCCGGATATTTACCCTCGGCCTCGAACCTGCGGCCGATATATGCTTTTGCCTGCGGGCCGTTTGCCACCAACGTCTGGGCTACGTTGGTCAAATCCACTGCATGCAGTTCAGTACCGGTCGGGGCGGCTTGGCCTGGCACCGGATGCGCCGTTGCGGCGAACAATGCCGCGGCGATTGACAGGCCCGCGGCGAGAGAGGATTTGCATTTGAGCATTGGGGTCTCCAGTGTTCCTTCGAGCCCTCCATTAGGGGCTTGGCTCCGGGGAGCATAGACCGGCCAACCGGCAAAGCCTGTGAGCCTGCTCACAGTCAGTGGATTTTTGGCGGTAGGTTGGGGACCTATTCGTCCAGCCGTGTATCGCTGTCGCTCATCCGGCCTCGGTCAATGACACTCCTTGATCCTCAGTCCGCTCGTGCCGCTGGGGCCAAGGGGATCATTGGCAGGACGCGCGCGCGGTCAGCGCCAGCACCAGCCATTGTGCGGGCCCCGCGGTGGATCGGCAGCATTCTCGCCAAATCTACCTCAAAGCCCGCTAGAAAAAGATCCCAATTGGATGCGTTCGAGACGATAAAGGTGACGCTGTTAGGACGCGGTATCGATAAAATGGACCTGTGTCGAAAAACAAACGGGAACCAGGAGATGGTCTATACGATGGACGAGCGGCAGCTACTGGATCTCTGGACCGTAGCCTCTTGCTTAGAACATGCTCGTGAAATCTCCGACCCCCTCGCCCGATCCGAACTCTTGGCACGAGCCCAGATCCACCTGACCGCCTTCGTCCTAGATTTGCGACCATTGCTGGGCGATCCGGCCGGGTCTGCCTCGCCGAGGACATTGACGCTTAGTTAGGGCAGGAGGACCGGGCGATGAATGATCTTCTCACTGGCTCGATGCCGTCCTGGCTCAGTGCGGCGGCGACCGCCCTCAGCCCATTGGTTGCGCTGTTGGCCGGGTTCGTAGGAGCCGACCAGTGGTTCCGGCGGCTACTGGGTCAGAAGGACTACCACGCTCCCGCAGCGGGGGTAGAAGAGGTCAAGTGCGCCAACAAGCTGCGTCCGCTGCCTCGATCCGCGGGCTAGACTAGAACGCCGCCTTGTCGGCAATCCCGACATGTAGTCGGCGCCGCGGTTTGCCCCGAATGACCGCTCACCGAGCGGACCGTTGTAGCACGCCCGCATTGGGGGTGGATCACCAAGCGCTGCCTTCCACCCTCCTCCGCCGATCTTAGAGACGACCATTAAATGGCCTAAGAGGGGCATGGGCCGGCATTGCTATCGATGGAAGCCAACGGTGGCTTTGGGTTGAACCTCCCCGTTCCGAGCTGGGGACGGGAGGGTTTGGAGATCGGCGCGTTCCAGCCGGTCATGGCCGCGGCGAAATAGGAATTCCCGATAGCTGCCTTGCTTGGAACGAGGCGCGGGATCGCGGTGGGGAAACTGTCATTCCTCTGGAAAAAACGCGGCTCAACATCGGGCATTTAAAGGCCGGACTTTAGCGGCCCCGCGGTGTTTCTTCTCGAAGGCGTTTCTTCTTGAACGTTCGAGAAGAGGATCAATAGATGGCCGTCGCAGTCGCGAATACCGGCAGCTCCGTCAAGACGACAGTGCCCGCGAGGTTGGATCGGCTCCCTTGGGCGCGCTTCCACCTCATGGTCGTGGTGGCGCTTGGTATCACCTGGGTCCTGGACGGCCTCGAGATCACCATTGTCGGCGCGCTCAGCGGCGTTCTGCA
>JAFAHH010000224.1 GCA_019237355.1 Acetobacteraceae bacterium
CTCACACAGCTGCTCTGGCGTCAGCTTCAAGCCGATCAGGTAAAGCTGTCGGCAGGCGCACTCGTGACAGGCCAGGACCGGTTGGGTCACGTGGCCCCCATAGCCGCTTGGGAAAAGTAAGTGGACTTCGCGCGTCAGTCTTTTGTCACCGCAGCAGTCGCAATGCTCGTCAATGCGGCAACGGTCGCTCACCCGAACACCGCTTCGGGCCGGACGGTGAAGTTGCCGTTGGGCGAGCGATCGACCGCGTAGGCGGCGAACTTCTCGCGCGGCACGTCCAGATGGTTGGCGAGCGCGGCAATCACCTGCGCGTCGGCGGATTGGTCCCCGAGATCGAGCACGCTCAGCGGAATATCGTGCGAGCGCCCGCCGAACCGGGCATGGAGCAGCCGCACAGGCGTGGCGGCGCCGTTGGGCTGCTGGGCTTGCGCGTGGGCCGTAGCGGCAAGCGTCTCGTCCAAGATGCCGCCTGGCTGCTGCTGATGGGGATGGTTGAACTGTTGCTGCTGCATCGCATGACCTCCAGAACAGGTGGCGATGGATAGAAAAAGGCGGTGCCGGTCGCGATCAAGCCGGCACCGCTCGAAACAGTCGGGTGGGGTGGGTAGGAGTTTGTATGTTTCGACCGTTGGGGACGCCAAGCGTCCAAGTCACCGGAACAGAATGAAGCCTACTCCCCCATCAATGTCCCTTTAGGCAACAACCCAAAAGGAGAGTCCAGGAGGCTGGAATCGCACCAGCTTCTTCAGCTTTGCGGGCTGACGCATGTAAGCTTCTGCCATTGAGGACGCCGAGCATCCAAGTCGCAAAAGCAAACCTGATCTGCTACTCCTGGAAAATCGTCCGTGCAAGTCATGAAAACGGGAATCACTATCAACCTTTATCAGAGGTTTGCCTTACCGTTAGGCTACTTCTCCTTGCGAAGAAGATGGGAGTCGAACCCACATGCAGTTTGTACGTTCTCACTGTCGGGCACGGACAGTCGCGGGAGCAGGATTTGAACCTGCGTGAGACGGCTTATGAGACCGTGCTGGAAACCTGGCTCCAGTCCACCCCGCGAAGTAAGAAAAGGACCGTTCAAGTCGCTCAAGCGAGGTAACAAAAGAACGGGAGTCGCACCCGTCCTTTCAGCTTATAAGGCTGACGCTCCACTACGAAGCATCTTTTGTTTGTACGCTCCAGCCGTTGGGAACGATCCTTTTTATCCAGAATACGCAGCTTGACGCGCAAGATCAAGCCAGCGTCAAGAGATTCTGTTGGCAGGACAGTAAGAAGAGAAGACGGGTTCGCAGGATGTAACGAAAAGACCGGCAGGGAGAAAGCGCCGCCCGGAGTCGGGAGAACGATCAAGGGTAGTTGAGCCACTCCGGGCGGCAGCCAGGGTCACGGACGCCACTTACTTGGGCTGACAGCCCATCGCTTTGGCGCTAGCATCAAGAGCCGCCTTGAGAGCTTCCACCTGTCGGCAATACTCGGCGGCGGTGCGCGGATCGAGGGCGACGGCTGGCGCGGCCGGGGGTACCGCCCCTAATGTGGGAGCGACGGCCGCTTGACCAAGTAGGTGAGCCGGGACCTGACCAGCAACAGGCACCGTTAACTGGCCCTGGACGGGCAGCATCGCGGGCGGCGCGGCCGGTGCTACCATCGGAGCCGGCATCATCATGGGCTGCATGGTCTGCACGGGCTGCTGGTAGGCGGCGGCCATCATCTGGGGTTGCATCATTTGGGGCTGCATCATCATCGGCTGCACCGGCTGAGCGTAAGCCGCCTGCATCATCGGTGCGGCCGCCATCGGCATCGTCGGGAAAGCCGCCGGTGTCGCCCCGTACGCGCCCACGACGGCGGGCAGCACAACTTCCGGCGTGGTCGGAACCGCGATGAACCTGGGAATAGGAATCGGAATCCGAATCGAATCGAGCGTCAGGCCGAGCCGCGCCCGCCCGGTCGGAATCTGCGTCACCTGGGCGCCAGCCGGTATCGCTTGCATCCCGTAGGACGCCAGCTGCGGCATCTGTGGCGGCTGAGTCAATACCGGCTGCTGAGCGGGCAGAGTGATCGTCTGCGGCGCCGGCGTGTTGATGATGATTTTGGGAGCCGGCATCTGCACCTGAATGTCCTGTTGCTGCTGGGGCTGCTGCCGCACTTCCACCACGGGCGGCGGCGGCGGGGGGCAGGGAACGGGCGCCGCCGCGGCCGGGGTGGCAGCCGCGGGCGGCGCTACGGGACACGTCGGTTCCGCCACCGGTTTCGCTCCCGCGCTTGCCGGACACGGTTCGCAGGCCACGCTTGTTGTCTTTTGTGGACAGCAAGGCGTCGTCGAGCAAGCGGACAGGGCTATAGCCAGGAGACACGCGAAAAACAAGATCCGTTTCATAAGCCACCCCTTCCGAATCTGTAGAAATCTCCTCCTTTCTGGTATCGGCCGCACGCATGACAAAACTTAACAACAGCATGATGACAACATGACAGCCGCAAACTGGCGTAAGCGAACGGGCGCAACAAAAAGCGGCCCGCGCTCTTGGCTTCGAGGGGGCCGCTTTTCCGCTCAAGGGGAAGAGCGAAAGACGAGATGGGACAGACTAGGGCTGAGCTTTCGGCAGCGGCAGCGCCGCCTTGTCCCGCTCCGAGATCGGCTTGGCCAGGTAATCCTCCATCCGCTGCAGGCGCGTCTCGTGCGCGGTCAGGACGGTGGTGTGGCGGTCGATAATGCGTGTGAGCGTCTCCATCTGGCCGGTGATCCGCTGAAGGGCCTGGTTGATGTCGCCGCCCGGTACGGATGCGGCCAGCGTTGGCGCCGAGGCTGTCGGCGTGGAGGCAGCCGGCGCGGC
>JAFAHH010000369.1 GCA_019237355.1 Acetobacteraceae bacterium
ATCGGGACCCCAATCTCGGGCCCCCATTTTGCGGGCAAATGGGACCCGGTGCGCGCAGATTGGGAACCGAGTCCGCCTCAAGCCATCGCGCTCTAGCCGCGGAGGCCGCATCCCGGGCCGCGGGCTCCGGGCGCTGGAGGCCGGATCGCACAGAACCGAAGCGGAGTTTCTGGGCAGTGTGACCGCCCCGGCTACCAGGCGCGTGACGGACTGCCATGTTCAAGCTCAGGACGAATCGTTGCAGTCCTATTAAGATCATGGCAGGTGGAACACCCGGCGCAACGGCGCCGTCACCGGGGAGTTATCAGGCTTGGTCGCCATGATGTCAGCCATGTAGGCCCACCAGCGACGCATCACCTCCTGCTGCGGCAGCGCGTCCATCTCGATGGTCCCGGGCGGCGACGCAACACCGCGAACAGCGACCCGTCCTGCTCATCGAGGAAGATGCTATAATCGCTGATCCCCGCCTCCTTGAGCTGAGCCGCGAGTTCAGGCCAGATCGCGCGGTGGCGGCGCTCGTACTCGGCGGCCTGGCCGGGGTTGAGCCGCATCCGGAAGGCGATCTGCTCCATTTCCATCTTGATCAAGCACTCCGGCGCCGCGCCGAAGTGAGCTTGCGGATGACCACGGGCAAGGCAATGGCCAGAATGAGCAGGAAGCCGATCAGCACCGTCATCACGATCCCCGGTATATTGAGAAGTCCCATGCCGAAGGTGAGGAACCCCATGACAAAGGCAGCGATGAACACACCCGGGACCGTGCCCGAGCCGCCATTGATGTTCACGCCCCCGAGCACGACCATGGTGATGATCTCGAGCTCCCAAGCGGTCGCGATGTTCGGCCGCGTGCTGCCCAGCCGCGACGTCAGCAGCACCGAGGCAAGGCCGGAGAAAAGGCCAACAAGCGCGAACAGGACCAGCCGGTATCGTTGGACATCGATGCCGGAGAAAAGTGCCGCGGTCGGGTTGTTGCCGATGGCATAGACCCGGCGGCCGAAGCTGGTTCGGTGTAGGACGACCCCGAAAATCACCGCCAGCACGATAAACAAGCAGAATTCGAACGAAAATACCCAGAACACATAGCCCTGGCCAAAAAAGTCGAAGCCGTCTGGGTAGTTTTTATAAGCCTGATCGCCAAGGGCGATGTAGCAGATGCCGCGATAAAGGCTCATTGTCCCAATGGTGACGATGATCGCCGGCACGCTGAAAGCGGTCACCAGCCAGCCATTCAGAATGCCGCAGGCCAAGCCAACCAGCGGGCCGAGCACGAGCAGCACCGCGGTGGATGCCCCCGCCACAGCGGCAGCGCCCATGGCCGTCGAGGCAAGCGCAATTATGGAAGCCACCGAAAGATCGATATCGCCAGCAATGATCAATAGGGTCATTGGCAGTGCGACAATCGCCTTCTCGGTGAAATTGAAGGTTGCGTCTGAAAGATTGTACGGGTCGAAGAAGAAGGGCGAAAGCTGGACGTTGATGAGAACCACCAGTGCGAGGAAGATCAGCAGCAGCACTTCCCAACGCAGCAGCAGATCAGTTGGGCGTTGCGGTAAGCGATCCGGAATCCCCCCAGCACGCGAGGCCGCTGGACGATCGATGGTGATTTGCTGGCTCGACTGCATGCGTTCGCCCTCCCTCACGCTGTCGCCGGCCGCAGAATACGGCGGCCTTCGCGACGCTCGCCGCGGGCGTTAAGAATGACGGCGATGACAATGACCACGCCGGAGATGCCCATTTGCCAAAATGGTGAGACCCCTATTGTCGGCAGCGCGTTTTTCACCACTCCCAGGAAGAGGGCGCCCAGCACGCAGCCGATCACCCGGCCGATGCCGCCGGCGATGCTGATCCCGCCGATCACGCAGGCTGCAATTACTTGCAGCTCGAACCCCAGCGCGGTCTCGACATACGCTACGGCATAGCGTGATACCCAGAGATACCCGCACAACCCGGCCAGCGCGCCGGAGATGCAGAAAGCCACGAACTGCTCCCGCGCCGGGTCGATGCCGGTATACACCGCGGCCCGCGGGTTCCCTCCGGCTGCGTAGAGCTTCCTTCCAAAGCGGGCATGCGCGAGCACGAACCAGATAGCGATCGCGATCAAGATCGCCAGCCAGGAGAATATGTCCAACCCGAGCAGGGTGAAGCGCGGAAAGCCTAAGAAGCTTGGGCTCATCTCATTGCTGTTCACCCAAGCGCCGCCCCGCAGCGGAAAAATCACGCCGCGGTAGATGCTGAGCGTTCCCAGCGTGACAACGATGGAGGGGATGCCGACCCGCCAGACCAGGAGTCCGTTGATGGCGCCCAAGGCCAGGCCCATCAGAGCGGCCAAGGCCAGGTGCACAATGCCCGGCAGCGAAGGGGCTGCGACAGACAGCATCGCGGTGAGCATGCCTGTGAGCGCCAGATTGGAGGCAACGGAGAGGTCGATGCCCCGGGTCAGAATCACGGTCATCTCGCCGAGCGCCAGGATGATCAGGATGGAGGTGTCGCTGAATACCTCGCGGAAGCTCGAAGGCGTGAGGAATATTGGCGCCCGCAAGCCAACGAGAAAGATCAGTAAGATGATGATGCCGGCAAGCGCCGTCTCGCGCTGGCGCAGGAAGCTCGCGGAAATGGGCATGGGCTCGATCCTTACGCGAAGGCGGCGCGATGTAATGCGGCCTGGCTTATGGGGGCTGGGGTGGCGCCGGTGGCCGCGGTGACGATGGCTTCTGGCGTGGCCTCCTCGCGCGAGAAGATGTGCCGGATATGGCCCTCGTGCATGACCGCGATCCGGTCCGCCATGCCGATCACCTCGGGCAATTCCGAGGAAACCATGATCACCGCCAAGCCCTGCTCGGCCAGCTCCACGGTAAAGTCATGTACGGCCGCCTTGGCGCCTATGTCGATCCCCTTCGTGGGCTCGTCCAGGATGATCACCTTGGGTTGGGTGGCGAGCCATTTGCCGATGACGACCTTTTGCTGATTGCCGCCGGACAAGGTGTCGACCGGGTCCGACCAGCTCGCGGCCTTCACTTGAAGCCGCTCGCCGTACTGTCGGGCGAGCACGAACTCTGCCGCCATATCGACGAAGCCCCGGCGGCTGATCCGGTCGAGCTGCGGCAAGCTGATGTTTTCCACAATCGGGAGCGGCAGGATTGCGCCCTGCTTGCCCCGATCCTCGGGCACATAGACGATTCCCGCCCGGACCGCATCGCGCGGGCTGGTGATGCTGAGCTCACGCCCCTCGAGGCGAATCGAACCCCGGCTCGGATGGGTTATGCCGAACAGCGCCTGCATCACCTCGCTGCGCCCGGCGCCGACGAGGCCGTAAAAGCCCAGGATTTCACCTTTGCGCAGGCTGAAGGAGATGTCCTCGAACTCGGTCGGGTGCGAAAGCCTATCCACCTCGAGCACGATCTCGCCGAGCTTGACCGGGCGCTTAGGATAGATCTGCGCGACGTTGCGGCCCACCATCATCGAAACCAGCTTGTCCTGGTCCACATCCTCGATCAGTCCATCGCCAATGAAACGGCCGTCACGGAACACGGCATAGCGCTGGCAAATCGCGAAAATCTCGTCGAATTTGTGGGTAATGAAAAGGATCGCCTTTCCAGCCGCGGTCAGGCCGCGGACGATGCCGTATAGGTCTTCGATCTCGTGGCGCGACAGAGCCGCGGTGGGCTCGTCCATAATAACGATGCGGGCGTCGATCGAGAGCGCGCGGGCGATGCCGACGATGTGCCGTTGCGCGATGCTGAGGTTCTTGAGGATCGTTTGCGGGTCGAGGTTGATCTCGAGCTCGGCCAGGAGTTCCCGCGTGCGCGCATACATGGCGGGCCAGTCGATCAGAGTGCCGCGTGCACGGCGCGGCTCATGGCCGAGAAAGATGTTCTCGGCGACGCTGAGATCATCAAACAGCACCGTTTCTTGGTAGATGGCCGTGATGCCGGCAGCGAACGCTTCTTCTGGGCTGTGCAGGACGAGCGGCTTGCCGTCGAGCTGCATCTCGCCCGCGTCGGGTTGGTATATTCCGGTGATGATTTTAACGAGCGTCGATTTGCCGGCTCCGTTCTCGCCGACAAGCGCGGTCACCTCCCCGGGATAGAGTTCAAGCTGGGCGCCATCGAGCGCCTTAACGCCCGGGAAGGACTTGCTGATGCCGGAGAGCTTGAGGATTGGTGTCGTCGCCATAGCCGAATAACTCTGAGTTCATCGTTCACGGAGCAGCGCCGGGGCGTGATCCCCGAGGAGGCCCGAAGCCCACCGGGGGCAGAGCGAAAGTCAGGCGGTCAAAAGAGCTTGGCCGCTTGCTCTACGTTTGACTTATCGTAAATCGTTGGCGGCCCAAGCACGGCATTGCCTTTGTCGTCCAGGCTGCGCGCGCCGAGCCGGCCGACCGGAAACGAGGCTCCCGGCGACGGCTTCACCTTTCCGCTCGCGATATCATAGGCCATATACACCGCGGCATAGCCGAGATCGACCGGGTTCCAGATTGCGAAGCTCGCAACCGAGCCCTGCTTGACGTGTCCGACCAGCTCGGAGGGCAACCCGAGTCCCGTCACGAAGACCTGGCCCACCTTATGCTGGTCTTCCACCGCTTGTGCGGCGGCGACGATGCCGATCGAGGTTGGCGCGACGATAACTTTGACTTCGGGATGGCCCTGAAGAAGGGCGACTGTCTCGCGGTAACTCTTATCGGCCAAGTCTTCCCCGTACACCGTTGTAATCAGTTTGAGCCCAGCCTGGGAGGGCAGAGCCTCCTTCATCGCAGCGATCCAGTTGTTTTGGTTCGTGGCCGTCGGGGTCGTCGAGAGGATCGCGATTTCGCCTTTTCCTGCGATCGGCGCCGCGGCGAGCTTCACTAGAGTCTCGCCGATCAATTTGGTGCTCGAAGGTTCCAGGTTCGCCTGACGGCCCGCAGGCGCCACCGCGCTGTCCCAAGAGATTACACTTATGCCTCGCTGCATCGCTCGCTTTAGAATAGGCACAAGCGCATCGGTGTCATTGGCGGTGATAGCAATCGCATTGACGCGCTGCGCGATCAGCGAATTCACGGTCTCGATCTGACCCTCGGCCGTTGTCGTGGTTGGCCCGGTATAGATCAGCTCGAGGTTGCCGAGTTCCTTCGCCGCTTCATCGCCGCCTCTGTGCGCAGCTTCGAAGAAGCCGATGCCGAGCGCTTTCACAACCATCGCAATCCGGGCCTTATCCGCGGCAAAGCTGCTGCCCGCCGAAAATGCGAGGCCTAGAGCTGCGCTGGCGGCCAGAACTTGCCTGCGTTGCATCCGAGTTCCTTCCATTTTGGTGTCTAACCAGATTAGGACGAAGCGAGGCTCGGTGTTGATCGTGCGGGCAAACCGCTGATGGCCGCTCAAGCCGGCCGAGCCGGCATCCAGTCTATCTCGCCGCGCAGGGATGGCGCGCTCGTTCTCGTATGATGACGTGAATGCTGACCTCCCCCCTTGTGCTTGCGGCCGGCCGCGATCCTGGCGGCGCCTAAACGGCCTTTTGCCTTCTTGCCTGACTGCCTAGCAGCCTATTTGACAAACCGTCAAGCGCCCGGTACTGTTTAGCTTTGGGTAAAGAAACGGCGTTGCCGGATACCGGCGAGGCAGCTTTGTTGCCCTTGGTTCCAGCCCGGTAGCTGCGTTCGCACTGCCCCGACGAGGAAGACAGCAAACCCTGTGAGCGACGATTCTGGCAGTTTCGCCCTCAACGTAACCCCGCTGCTCCGGCAATCAGCGGCGGAGCGGGTCGTGAATCAGCTGATTGAGCAGGTCCGGTCGGGCAACCTGAAGGCGGGCGATAGGCTGCCGACCGAAGCCGAGATCGCTCGCGCTTTTCACGTCAGCCGTCCGGTCGTACGCGAAGCCCTGCGCAGCCTGGCTATTCTCGGCATCGTCGAAACCCGCCAGGGCGGGCGTTGTTTCGTGACGGATCTAACTGTGGCCCGTTTGATGATGCCGTTGAAGTTCGTCATTTCGCTCGACGAAGCGAATGTAGAGTCGCTTCACGATGCGCGGGTGCTGATCGAGACCGGCATGATCGCCCGAGCGGCCACGCAGGTAACGGAGAAGGACCTCGCCCGGCTCGCGGATATGGTGCAGGCGGGATTAGAGCTTACCGGCGATCCGCTCGGCTTCCGGCTGCTCGACCAGGAGTTCCACCGTACCATCAATCAGCTGGGAGGAAACCCGTTCCTCGAGGTGGTTGCGCAGAGCCTGTATGAGCTTGGCATGGAGTACCGCCGGGCGGCCACCGAGACGCCGGGCGTTATCGAACGGAGTGCGGCCGAACACCAGGCAATCTTCGAAGCGCTCAGGACCCGCGAGCCCGACGGCGCCGCCGCCGCCATGCGCGCGCACCTCATGAGCATTCATGCGACGACGCTCGACGCGATTCGCAAGGCGTCGCGCCCCGGACGGCAGCGGTCACGCAAGAAATAGCCTGTCTGTTTTCAGGAGAAAAGACATGCTTCTTGAGGGAAAGGTCGTGGCGGTCACAGGCGGCTCGCGCGGGATCGGACGCGCCGTAGCGCTTGCGTGCGCGCGTGAGGGCGCTGATGTCGTCCTTAATTTCCTGGTTTCCGGAGCAGCGGACGGGAGCGCCAACCCCGGACAGGAAGTGATCGATGCCATCCGCGGCATGGGGCGGCGAGCGATTGCGGCCGAGGGCGACGTGGCTGATCCTGCTACCGGCACAGCGATTGTCACGGGCGCGGTCGAGGCCTTCGGCAAGCTTGACGTTCTCGTCAGCAATGCCGGCATCTGCCCATTTCACACCTTCTTGGACATGCCGCTCGACATCATGCGACGAACAGTAGAGGTGAACTTGTTCGGCACTTTTTACGTGGTCCAGGCCGCCGCGAACCAAATGGTCAGGCAGGGCCGCGGAGGCTCGATCATCGGCGTAAGTTCGGTTAGCGCCCTTGTCGGTGGAGCCCAACAGACCCATTACACCCCCACAAAAGCCGGTATCCATTCCTTGATGCAGTCCTGCGCGATCGCGCTCGGCCCCTACGGCATCCGGTGCAACTCGGTACTGCCGGGCACCATTGGAACCGACATCAACAAAGAGGACCTCTCTGACCCGGCCAAGCGGGAGTATTTTAGCAAACGAATCCCGCTCGGACGCCTGGGCGAGCCCGATGATCTGGGCGGACCAGTTGTGTTCCTGGCCTCGGATATGGCCCAGTACGTCAATGGCGCCGCTTTGCTCGTCGACGGCGGCCTGTTCGTGAACCTTCAGTAGCGTCGCGGGGCAGAGTTCGGTGCAAGTCGTCGATCCCCACATCCACCTATGGAATCTGGAAACGGGTAACTATCCCTGGCTAGCCCGCCCGACGGACACGTTCATGGGCGATTATAGGTCGGTGGCGCGTACCTACCAGGTCAAGGAGTTCCTGGCGGATGCCCAGGGGGTGGAGGTGATCAAGGTGGTCCACATCGACGCGGGGCATGACCCGGCCGGCGCGCTCAACGAGACCGCGTGGCTGCAGTCTCTCGCCGATGCTCCCGGCAACCGAGGGATGCCCCAAGGCCTTGTCCCCTATGCCGACCTCTCTGCGCCGGATACCGGCGCGCTACTAGCCGCACATGCCGCGCATCCAAATGTCCGGGGAATTCGGCAGATCCTCAACGTGCATCCTGACCCGCTTTACGATTACGTCGGGCGCCACTTCATGCGGGAGCCTGCCTGGCGCGAAGGCTTCAAGCTCCTCCGGCGGCACGGACTATCCTTCGATTTGCAAATATACCCGCATCAAATGGCGGAGGCCGCGGAACTGGCGCGGGAGAACCCCGAAACGCCGTTGATTTTGAATCACACTGGAATGTTTGTGGACCGCGCCACAGTCGCTGGCTGGCGCGCCTGGCGCGATGGGATGCGCCTGCTGGCCGGGTGCCCCAATATTGCCGCCAAGATCAGCGGGCTTGGCATGAT
>JAFAHH010000787.1 GCA_019237355.1 Acetobacteraceae bacterium
TCGACACCGACCGCCACAGCTTCGAGGTGGTGAACGCAAGTGGCGGCGGCGTGTACACGATCGTGGTGACAGATCCGAGCCGGATTGCAATGCTCTCGAATGTGAAGGTCGGGACGGGTATTACCGCCTCAATCAGCCCGTTGATGATAACGTCGATGCAAGATTGCGGCTTGCTCGGCTGCCTCTTTTAATCGGCGCTCGGCGGGTGTGCAGCACCCGCCGAAGCAAGGTCGATTGCAATCCTGTCGCACCCGGCGCATGATTGTTTCGGCTTGAGATAGGAAGCGCGGGATGCTTCGCCGCTGGATGATCGTGTTGGCCGCACTCCTGGTGCTTCCGGCGACCTGGCCGTCCCTGCCCCACGCGCAACAGTCGTCGGCTGCGGCCGCCAGCGGTCCAAACGCGAACGCTGGCGTCGCCGAGGCGGACACATTCGATCCCCAGCAGCTCGATGCATTGCTGGCGCCAATCGCACTCTATCCCGATACATTGCTCACACAATTGCTGATGGCGACCACCTTCCCGCTGCAAGTGGTTGAGGCAGCCCGGTGGGTGGCGGAGCCAGCGCATAAGGATCTCAAGGGCGAGCCGCTGACTCAGGCGCTCGAGAAGGAGAAGTGGGACCCGAGCGTGAAATCCTTGGTGCCATTCCCGCAGGTTCTCGCTCAGCTCAATCAGCATCTCGATTGGATGCAGCAGGTGGGCTATGCGTTTGCCCAGCAGCAACGGGACGTGTTCGACAGTATCCAGCGGTTACGCCGCCAGGCGCAATCGACCGGGCATCTGGAATCGAGTCCGCAGCAAGTTGTGCGCGTCGAACCAGCGACCGCCGCCCAGCCGGTTGCAGGCGAGCCCGTTGTCGTAGAGCCGGTTACCGGCCAGCAGACAATTACCCCGGCTGCGGGTCAGCAGACCATCATCATCGAGCCTGCACAGCCCGATACGGTTTACGTGCCGAGCTACAACCCGGCCGTGGTGTACGGGACCTGGCCGTATCCCTCGTACCCGCCGACCTATCTTCCGCCTCCGGTAGGTTACCCGGTCGGCACGGCACTCGCCTCCGGTTTGGCGTTCGGCGCTGGCGTGGCGTTGACGGCCGGGTTGTGGGGCTGGGCGAGCTCCAATTGGAACAGCGGCGACGTTAACGTGAACGTCAACCGCTGGAACAACATCAATGCCACTGGCGGACAGCGCATCAACTCGAATGTCTGGCGCGCGAACGCACGGCCGGGCGGATTGCCGCCGAACCTGCGCCGCGCCCCTGCCGGACCGGTCGGCCGCCCCGTACGGGCGAATGGGCTGCCCGCCAATGCGATTGGCCGGCAGAACGTGAGCGTTCCTGCCAATTTGGTGAATCGGCCCGCCCGCCAGGCGGCCGGCACCGCCCGGCAGGCTACCCGGCCAAATCTCGCGCCGGGCAGCCGCCCGGGCGGGGGCCAGCCGGCGCGAGCAAACCGCGCGAATGTCGGCCAGGCTCGTGCCGGGGCCAGCCCGGGGAGCCGAGCGGGTAACCGGCAACTCGCCGAGAATGTTCCCAATGTCGGCCAGGCCAATCGCCCCAACGTTGGCCAGCGGAATCGCCCCGATATTGGCCAAGGCAACCGGCGCAATATTGGTCAAGCCAATCGCGGCGATATCGGTCAGCGGAATCGGCCTGGCTTGCAGGGTGGACAGGCCCGGGCGCGGCCTGCCGCTTTCAGCGGAATGAGCGACGGCAACCATGCCGCGCAATTCGGTCAACGCGGCGGTCAGAGCCGCCAGCTTGCCGGGGGCGGTGGCGGAGGGTTCCGCCAGGCAGGCGGCGGTGCGAGAGCGGGCGGTGGCGGTGGTTTCCGTCAGGCCGGTGGTGGGGCCAGAGGGGGTGGCCGTGGAGGCCGTTAGATGGATCGCGCGCCGGGTGGTGTTGCTGGTATCATTGCTCGTGGCCGGGTCCGTCGCGGCGCTGCCCACGTCAGCCGCACTGGGTGGAGCAAAGACTGAAAGTACAACGGCAGGCAAGCCGCCCGCGCAAAGGATATTCGCTTCGCCGGATGATGCTGCTGCCGCCCTCGTCGATGCCCTGCGGGGCGGCGACAAAAATGCCATCGCGGCGGTTTTCGGGCCCGGCAGCGAGGGGGTCATTAGCTCGGGCGATCCTTACGCGGATCAGAGCCAGTTTCAGCGATTTGTCGACGCCTACGACGCCAAGCACCAGCTCGTGCCGGGCGGCAACGGGCACTTTATGCTGGAGGTAGGAACGGACAACTGGCCGTTGCCCATTCCCATCGTCAAAGCCGATGGCGGTTGGCGCTTTGATGCCGCGGCAGGGGCGCAGGAAATCATCAATCGCCGGATCGGCCGCAATGAAATCGCAGCCATCCGTACTTGCCTCGCCTATGCCGACGCCCAGCAGGATTATTTCGAACTATTCAAGGAGGCTACCGGAGAGGGCGCGTACGCGCAGCGGCTCGTTAGCACGCCAGGCAATTACGACGGGCTCTATTGGCCGCCCGCCGAGGGCATTCCCGACAGTCCGCTCGAGGCGCTCGTCTCCCAGGCGATCGAGGAAGGGTACCCGGGCGAGAACGTTTCGGGCAAACCGATCCCTTATCACGGTTACTTCTTTCGCATCCTAAAGGCTCAGGGAGCGAACGCGCCGGGCGGCGCTAAGGATTATGTCCAGAAAGGAAAGATGACCGGGGGCTACGCGCTGCTCGCCTGGCCGGCAGCCTACGGCAACTCGGGAATCATGACGTTCCAGGTCAATCAGGACGGGATTGTATTCCAGAAGGACCTGGGGCCGGAGACCGCGCAGCGGGCAGGCGCGATCACCCGCTTCGACCCCGATCTGAGCTGGGCGCGGGTGGAGGTTGCGACGCAGTAGGCTGGCCAGGCCAGCTTCGAATGCTGCCCGTTAGCCTGAAAGTTACGAAGCTTGGGCAGACCCTTTCAGATCAAGCGCCATCTAGAGTCGTTTTTAGAGCAGATTCACGCGATGGGATCACCTGCGGCGATCCCACTTGATCGCGATCTGCTCTCGCTTACTGCGAAGAGCGCCCCGCTGCATAACCCTGCTGATAGGCGGCTTGCTCGTTCTGCTTGACATGATTGTAGATCAGGCCGCCGGCGAGACCGGCCGCTGCCCCGATACCCGCGCCCAGACCGGCATTGCCTGCGATCGCGCCAATAGCAGCACCCCCAGCAGTGCCGATTGCGGTGCCTGAGAGCGCCCGCTGCTGGCCTGGGGTCATACCCGAACAGCCCGCCAGAGCCAGGCAGG
>JAFAHH010000881.1 GCA_019237355.1 Acetobacteraceae bacterium
CGTAACAAACCCGGGCAGCTCAAGCCGCGCGCCGATCTCGATCAGAACGTCCTGGAAAGCCCGCACATCTCTGTCCGGCTTCAGGATCGGCTGACGGATTGCGTCGGCTGGACCTTCGACGCCACCGATCGGTCGATCGAGAAGCGAAATGCAGTCCCATCGTTCGAGATAGGTCGTGTCGGGAAGAACCAGATCGGCATAAGCGACCATTTCCGAATAATAGGCGTCCGAATAAATGATACGTGGAATACGATATTCGCCGGTTGCCGCGTCCTTATCGGTCAGCATCCGCAAGGTTTCGACGGTGTTCATCGCCGAGTTCCAGGCCATGTTGGCCATGTACATGAACAGCATGTCGATCGGGTACGGATCACCCCTCCAAGCGTTGGTGATGACCGTATGCATCAGGCCATGCGCGCCGAGCGGTGCGTCCCAAGAAAACGCCTTGTCAATGCGGATTGGTCGGCCATCCGCATCGATGATGAGGTCCTCCGGTGAGAGCGGGTAACCGAGGGGACTGCCCGGCAGCGGCTTGTCGGGAACGATCTGGTCGGATTTTCCGGCGGGCTTTGGCCCGGGTGGGCAAGGTTTTGGGTGTGGCGACTTGTAGCGCCATCCGCCTGGAACGTCGACCGTCCCAAGAAGCAGCTGCAGCAGATGGAGCGCGCGACAGGTCTGGAACCCGTTCGTATGGGCAGAAATCCCGCGCATTGCATGCACGGAAACGGGACGACCGCGCATCGTCTCATGACGGCGTCCGGCCCAATCGGTCCATGGAGTCGGAACCTCGACAACCTCTTCGAAGGCTGCCCGGGCAAGCTCGGCGGCCACGCGACTGATCGTCGAGGCCGGGATCCCGCAGGACTCGGCAACGGCTTCAGGCGCGTAACGGGGATCGAGATAACGCGAGGCTATCAGCTGAAAGACGGGAACGGCGCGGCGGCCATCCGAGAGCCTCGTCTCGCCTACGAGACGTGCTGCGACATCTGTCGCTATGGCGCTTGCCAGCGATCCCGAGGGCTGCAGCACCAGTGGCTCGCCAGCTTCGTTACGAAGAAAAAGCCCGTCATCGGCGGCCCCAGGCGCTTGGATCACGAGCCACCCGGCGTTGGTGTAGCGCACGAGATATTCGAGATCCACGCGGTCGGCCTTCAGCAGCTCATGGATCAGGGCCATAACGAACAGCCCATCGGTTCCCGGCCTGATACCGATCCACTCGTCGGCAATCGCCGAATAGCCGGTGCGCACCGGATTGACCGAGACAATCTTGGCGCCTCGCTGGCGCAAGCTCGATAGCGCGATCTTGATCGGGTTGGAATCGTGGTCTTCGGCGACTCCAAACATAATGAAGAACCGGGTCAGCGCCCAATCAGGCTCACCAAACTCCCAAAAGCTGCCACCGAGAGTGTACATCCCCGCTGCCGCCATATTGACCGAGCAGAACCCGCCGTGGGCAGCAAAGTTCGGCGTCCCGAACTGAGCTGCCCAATAGCCGGTCAACGATTGGCTCTGATCGCGGCCGGTGAAGAAGGCGAGCTTTTTTGGGTCGGCGCGGCGGATCGCCGACAGCCACGCGACTGCAGTCCCAATGGCCTCCTCCCATTCGATTTCGCGGAACTCGCCGGCACCGCGCTCGCCGACCCGGATCAGCGGCTTCTTCAACTTTGCCGGCGATTGCTGCTGCATGATTCCGGAAGCGCCCTTGGCGCAGATCACGCCACGGTTCACCGGGTGGTTCCGGTTTCCCTCAATATAGCGAATGCTACCGTCCTTTAGATGGACTTTAATCCCGCAGCGACAGGCGCACATATAGCAGGTCGTGAACTTGATTTCGTCCGATACTTTGGGCGAAGCTTCGATCTTCTCATGGGGCGAGAAATAGTCGCGCAGCCATTCAGCTACATTCATTTTACGGCTCAGTCCGTCAAGGGTCGGGTATCGCGCTCTAGAGCGGGGTCAATCAAAGAGCCTATCGCTCGCCGCTGGGAGCGTTATCGTTCAAGAACAATCCGGCCTCTCGGTAAAAGCGCTGCGCTCCCGGATGTAATGGCACGGAAAGACCCGCAAGCGCGTCCGCAAATCGTACATGCTTCCCGATCGGATCATGCGCTTTGAGGAGGCGTTGCGTCGCTTCATTCCACAGGGTTTTGGTAATTTCGTAGATCAAATCATCCGGAGCATTGACCGACACCACCCATAGCGCATGAAAACCAACCGTCGGCGTCGCAGCACTCACGCCCGGATAAGTATCGGCGGGTATTATCGACCGGTGATAAGGACCGTACTTTTCCTGCATCTTTGAGAACACCTCGTCGCCGATGGGAACCAGACGAACCGGCATAGTCGCAGCGAGAGCGCGGATCGCCGGGATCGGGACGCCCCCGATAAGAAAGAACCCTTCGATCATGCCGTCCGCCATATTGCTGGCAGCCGTGCCGGAGCGGAGGTACTCGGGCTGCACGTCGCTTTCGCTGAGCCCGGCGGCGGCCAGCACCAGCCGGGCATCCACAAGCGTTCCTGATTCGGGCTGGCCCAA
>JAFAHH010000984.1 GCA_019237355.1 Acetobacteraceae bacterium
CTCCTCCTGGGCTTGGAGGTTGAGGTGAGCCGGACGGGGCGGCCTGGTAGCCGTTTTGCCCGCCGTTGCAGCTGTTAATATCCACATTGCCGCCGATCGAGATCGGGCCGGGAAAGAGGGATACGAAGTTGCACCCGGACGCCTGAATGTTGCCGCCGATTCTGGATCCCGAACTGACATTGAGCGTGGCGCCTGTTCCGACCGAGATATTACCGTCCACGGTTACGCCATTCAGCGTGCAGGTGGCGTCAGGTGGCACGACGAGGTTGCCGTGGATGACATTACCGCTCATGGTTGTGCTGCAGGATTTGTTTTGGGCATAAGCGCCCGGCCCGGCTGCAAGCAGAAGGCCAGACGTGACGAACGCCGTGAAAGCGAAGCGTGTCATTGAATCCTCCCTTCCGGCCACGCGCGAGGCGGCCGCGATCATACATTAGCACTCCTCTGCGCGGTTGAGAGTGGATGCTGCCGCAATTTTCTTGCACATTTTTGGGACGCGTCTATATCTGCAGGCGAATGTTGCGCGCGGTGCGCAACCGCATTGGAGGCCAGCATGGCCGGAACGACATTTCGGGACCGAGTTATGAATGCCCGGTCGGCAGGTAGCATTAGGGAATTGGTCCGGCAGCAGCTTGAGGCGATGGACCGGGCGGATGCACTGCGGGCGGCGAAGCAGAAGCCGGCGCGCCGGACTGCTGACGCCCCGCGCCCGGAGTATGATCCGACGCTAGGCGGGCGGGCCATTCCGCGGCCGAGCCGCGAGCCGGAGCGGAGCTGTACGCCAATTCCCAGCCGCGACAGCGCGCTGATGCAGGATCACCTTGCGCGCCAGGCCTATCAGCGCCAGCGGCTGGCAGAGATGAACCAGCGCAATGCCGAACGCTGGGGGCAGATCATGGAGGAGGACCGGAGGCGCGGCCGATGAGCGAGGCAACCGTAGTCCTGCCGCCCTCTCCTCCTGATGGGGAACCGGAACGGCAGCCGGAGGGGCCGGCCTACGCGATGCGGAAGGTTATGCTGGCCAAGAGGATGGGCCTGCAATGGAGCGATGGTGACATAACCGGCGTCTACGGCCCGGGCAATGAAGTTCGTCTGGAACAATACGAACCTGGCGAGATCGAGATACCCGAGCCGGTATACCTACTTCACGAACGTTACATTAGGGCGCACGAACTTGGCTACAAGGCCCCGGCAATGGAGGATGTCCGTGGCACGGTGGAGTGGGCCCAGAAGCACGGCCGCGGCCCGCAGATATACACGCGCGACAAGGTTTGAAAGAACCCGGGGCGGCTCGTTCCGGAACCGCGCCGGTAGGCCAGGAAATGAATGACTTGGAATTAACCCGCTGCGGCTAGGCCGGTTTCCGCCGGGCCGTTTTGCGTCTCTGCCGCGTGTTGCATGGGTCACACACGGCGGGCGTGTCCGGCGCATCTGGTCCTGGCGTTGCGACCACCATCCGTTCGCCGCACCTCGAGCAGCTTGTTTCCCAATCGTAAAATGTCCGGCTTCCGGTCTGGCGGATTTGGAGCAGGGCGAAGCTTGGCGGCATTGGCTCGTGCGGTTTGTTTACCGGCCGGGCCGCGTCACGCAAGCCCGGCCGGGGCTGGTCCACAGCCGTGCTGCAGGTTGTGTTGCGGTAGGGATTTGCAAGGGTGAAGCGCCCGACGCTGGCCAGAACCATGTGCGGCGCCGGGCACCAGGCATTCAGCGTGCGGCCTGTGGGGCGGTTGCAGCCGTGCCTGGATCCAGGGTCCCTGCGCGTGCTCGCCTGTCAAGGCTTGCGAAACACAAGGCTCGCTAAGGCGGCAAAGCCGCCAAGCTCACCATAGCATTTCGGTGCCTTGACAGACTGCGCGCGCTCCTGGCTGCTGGTTGCAGGCGACGGCCCGGAAAGCAGGCTATTTTCGGCTCCTCCCAAAAAGCGGCCGGTTTCAGAGCTGCTCTGCTACTTGTGCTTTTCTTCGCTGCGCGCGGTGTAGGCGTCCTGCACAGTTGTGTTTGCAGAAACGCTTGGACCCCATCTGCCTACGGTCTCGCTTACGGCCCGCCCCTGACTGCTATCTCGTGCTACCACAGTTGTGTTTGCAGAATGGGCCAAATTCGGTTGCTCTGTATCACGCCATATAACAGCGGAGGCTGGTATCTCAAGTTCGGCGACAATATCGGCGATCGCCGCTTCGGAATTCTCGATGTCGATTGGCAGGTAAATTGCGAAGGTACCGGGAGGATTGTTCTCGTGTCGCCAAAGCGCGAAATGAACCTCGCCCAACGATGGGAACCTCTTTTCAGGCATCTTCAGCGGCACGGCAGTAAACCGGTCTAGATCATCCTCACCGTTTACCGGGCTGGCATGTAGGGTGGCCACAAGACTGTCCCAGGGCCATTGTACAATAGCTCTTGGGCCGAAGTTGGCCTCACCCGCGAATACGTCCTCGAAGCTGGATGATTGAATAGTCATGGCACATGCCTTGTTACCACGATCGGAATACCAGCAAATGGCTCATCGTTTATATAAATGCGACCAGTGAAAGCGGTATCATCAAAGTACCAGTTTGCGCCGAAGTTGGTCGGTAGACCCATTTGGTGTGGCCACACGGGGGTCAGAAACTCGATTCCGCTCTCACCGGCTGGCAAAGGACCGACATAGGCCTGCACGGTTTGTCCTTTTCCACCACGCGGGGTCCTCCCGAGAAGCATACCGTTGGAGGTTTGAAGGGTATCGTGATCGAGCCGCTGCGTGGGCGACCTCCTCCTGTAGAAGGGGCCGATTAACGCGGGGTTCCGCTTCCGGTAACGGTCCAAGGTTGCTCTGAAGGTGTAGGCGCCTAGTCGGCTATCTGGCACGGCTTTCTCCTGCAGTCCAGGCGAGCTAAGCACCCGCTCCTGGCGTCAGTCTAGGCTGGGACAGTTCGGTGCACGGCGGCGTGGCTGGGGCCTGGCGGCCGGGATCACCCGCGATAGGCCCCACTTCCGGCTGCAGCGGGCCTGGAATGCGGAATGGCACCCGAGCCGGTCAAGGCACACGCCCCGGTATAGGCCGTCCACAGGCGATACAACCGCCCGCAATTTGGGCAGACCGTACGGATTGTAGGTAATCCGGCCACCTCGCAGCTCCGTGGACAGGGCCATCCACAGACTTACCCACCGGTTCTGTGGGACTTTGTTTTTTGCGAAAATAAGCTACTGCGGTCGTATTTTAAGACGGCATCACAGCTTTTGCGAGAACGGCTAATTCTGCTGCCTCTCGCGCTTGCGATACACGTATCAACTTTTCCCCGGGCTTTGCGGTGCTATGCGCGGGGCGGCCTGGCCGGTCAAGGCTCCTCCGGCTGGTCCTTCTTGCGGTAGTATCCGGACTTGCGGAGCGGCTTCCTGGCCCAGACGATACGCAGGGCCTTGGCTTGCTCTGGCTTGGGTTCTGGCGGGCGCGGCTTGGGCTTGCGGGCGATGACGATGGCCGGCAGCTTGCTGGGAGGCTTCTGATCCACCCCGGGAGGATTCTGCCCCGGGCGCGGCCGCGCAATGATGCAGGCGCACAGGGCTGGGTTGTCGGATGCGATTGTCAAAGAACGCTCCCCAGCGACTGCTACTCTGCAGGCTCGGGATGCAGCACCAGGACGGGCCTAATTGTGGCCTCCCTCCCCTCCTCCCGCAGCCTGGCCCGCCCGGCTTCAGCGTCGGGATACAGGGCGAAGTCCTGGAAGCTGTAGCTTCCGTCAACCATCCACTCCAGTCTGAATTCCCATCGTTGCATTTGCATCGGACTGTTCGTAATTGGCCGGGATGCAGCGGATGCTGGCAATGACCCGGGTGCCGAATTGTTTCTTGATCCGCAGCCGCGCGGCTTCTGCCTCGCACAATGTTCCGAAATCGCGGGAGTGATGCTTACCCGGCCTGGGCCGTTGCTGTCGTCCGGATTTGTCTGGTTCTTCCCACTCGAGGCGGAATGTGTGCTGTGTCAGGATCCCGCCCTCCCCGCCGCCGCATCACGCAGCACCGAAATGTCCAGTACCGCCTCGGCAAGCAGCCGCTTCAACCGGGCATTCTCGGCCTTCAGCAATTTGATTCGTCCGTTTTCAGCGCGTGTTGCTGGAGGCAATTGCTGGCGCCCGGCTTTGGCCTTGGGCTCGCCGTTGCCATTGCCGGATCTGGCCTTCTTCCAGTTCATAAAGGTCGATTGGCTGACGCCATGCTTGCGGCACAGGTCCGCAATCTTCATTCCGCCTTGTTGCTCGGCAATTATTCCGGCGATCTGTTCATCGGTGTATCGCTGCCTGGTCATGTCATTTCTCCTGAGCTGAAATCCTGTCCGGCCATGTTACGTCTCACCTGCGTGAATAATGAAGCGTCATTTGTAATCCGGCGTTCGGCCATGTCGGTGTAGCCGGGGAACAGCTCGATTCCGATCGCGCTGCGTTGCAGTCTATCGGCAACCAACAGAGTGGTGCCGCTTCCGGCGAACGGGTCAAGAACGGTGCACGGAACCGGCTTGTGTTCTGGGCAGGAACATCCAGGCTTCCATCCAATCGTGATTTTCTCGCGCATCCCCTCGAGGATGCGGCGCTTCACATCGCTCGGGTTTTGCACTCCGTTTGCTGTGTAATTCTTGGTTCCCTGGCCGTTGTAAGAACCGTCTGCGGGTGAACCTCCGCATGCGATTTGATGCGCCAGGTTCGGCTCGCCCTTCTTTACAATCCGCACCCAAGGCGCAAGGCATGCCGGACAGCATCCGCGCTCGGAAGTGCCGGCCCTGATGCAGCGCGCCACGAGCTCTGACGGCATGGTGGCATAGTGTGCGTCCCGGCATGGTTCTGTGGGGATTGTCCAAACGTTTCTGCAGTTGCGCATGGAAAAATCGGTGCCGTCGCGTTTCTGGCCGCTCTTCCACTCAGCCCGTCCGTCCAGTTCCTTTGCGCCTTGCGAGGTATACGGGCGCCGCGGATCGTTCGTGATGCTTGGCTCTTTGATTGCCTCAGCGTCGTAGAAGTACTTATCGCTCTTCGCTAATAGGAACACATGCTCATGTGCGTTCGTCGGTCTGTTGGTGACCGATTCTGGCATGCATGAGGATTTGTGCCAGATTATGTCGGACCGCAACCACCAGCCATCGTCCTGTAGCGCAATCGCCACGCGGGCCGGGATCATCATAAGGTCCTTGTCCTTCAGGCTTGGACCGATGCGCGGCGGCCTGTGACTCCTGGCGCCATTCGCCAGCGGGCCTTGCCCGGGCACATTCCGGCGGCTGCAGGGCCAATTGCTCGCGTAACTGTCGCCTATGACAATCCAGCACGTTCCAGATGGATGCAGCACACGACGCACCTCCCGGAACACATCCACCAGCGTCTCGACATATTCGTCGGGCGATCTCTCCTGGCCAATCTCAAGATGCTTGTCGGGATGGCCATCTGGAAGATACGAGCGAAGGCCGTAATATGGTCATGGAGGGGATGTCACGACACACTGGACACTGCAGGCTGGCAGTGTCGATAGAATTGCGCGCGCATCCCCTGTGAGCAGTTCAATGCTCATCACCCTTCCCTTTCACCTGGCGCAACGAAACGCTATATTCTGCTCTACAG
>JAFAHH010001005.1 GCA_019237355.1 Acetobacteraceae bacterium
TATGCCTGATGCTTACCGACAAGCCCGGCATCGTTATCGCCCGGCCGCCGCGCCGGATCAGGAAACCGAGCCCGAAACCAGCGAAGCCGGCCGCCGTCATCGCGGGGCGGAAGGTGGCGCCAGCCCCCCGGAGGAGAAGCGCGCGACAAAGCGCCAGCGCAGGCCGCGGAGCGGTTGTGGCGCGAGTTGGTCAGGCGGGTGGCGGGGGCGTAAGTGAGGCTACAAATCCGGCACTAAGTTGACGCGTTCCAGGAGAAGCTGCCCCCTGACGTGAAGGCAACCAATCATGGGAGCAGAAAACGAGCGAAAGTGCCCTGGGCAGTCTTGTCGTCACATCGCAGAAGCCCAAGGAGAGGACGGCCGAGCAAAAGGTACGGTTGGCAGAGCTTAGGGTACACGGCCATGCGGACCTTCCCCAAGCCGCCGAGAGGAACCTTGAGGTGATGATGGAAACACTTACCATCGTGCGCGAGCATCTGAGGCTGGAAAAGGAAATGGGCCGGCATCCGGAAATGGCCTCGCTCCTAACGCAACCAAGCGGCTAGCCCGATCCCGAGAGCCCTTTGGCTCCCAGGCAATCGTCGTCAGGAAGTCGGGCGGCATTCGCCGCTACCCACGACCCCGCCGTTGCCATGCTCTGAGCGCAGCGAACCATAACGGCCCGCCACGGCGGCCCAGCGGTGACGGAGGCGGCTGAGCCGAAGCGGCAAGATCAATTCCCAAGTCGGCCGTGGCGGTCACTTCGCTCCGCGGTTGGGCACGTGCGCGGGCCAGTCGCCTCCGCACCAAACGTGCCCTCATCAACTCGATCTCCCAGCGCATCTTGGCTTAACGGGTCAGGAGCGGGATAGTGCCCCAGATGTGATCGAAAGTGGCCTGAAGCGCTTAGCGACACAAAAAGGCCGCCCCGAAGGGCGGCCTTCCCCGAGTCTCCCGAAATCAAGCCGCGGCATCTCGAGGCGCTGATCCGATCGTGACGAGCCCGGCCTGCTCCGGCAACGCGCCTAGCTACCAAGTGCCCGGTCTACTTTTCGGCCAGCGGCCTGCGCCGGCCCCTGGGGCGGATTAAGCGTATCTGTGACGCTCTGCCCAACATTGTCCAGTTTTTTGCCTGCTCGCTCTGCCGGCCCTTCCTGATGGCAGCCGGCCAACGGCAATGAAAAGAGCGCCAGGCTAATGATGAAGCTCGCCTTCACATCGTTTCTCCAGTGTCTCGCGAGCACAAGCAACGCTGGAACGATCTGCAGGTTCCGATCCGGGAGCCCTACGCGGTAGCCCGGCGGATGGACAGGTCATCACGCTTTGGATTTGTGGGCAGGCTGGCGCAGCGCCGAGGGCGAGATATTTACGCACCTCTCCCATAACCGCCGTGCCGGCCAGTCCCGATGTTGCCGACCGCCGGAACTGAGTCAACGAGACGTCTTGCGCCAATGCCCGTCATGCAGCTTACAGTCCTCAGCCCCGGAACGATACCATATGGGGTCGTCGTGGCTGTGCTTAACGTGCAGCGTCGCGTGTTGGGGATCGTGCTTCGTTGTAGAGCGGCTGATTTAGAGCAACCACACTGCCATGCATGTTGTAAGTGGAATCAGCGGTGTAACCGTCAGCTACGGACATTCGCGGACGAGAGGGGGTAGCTACGGAAGTGAGATGAAATCTCAATGGCATTCAGGAGGTCAGGGGTTCAACTCCCCTTGGCTCTACCAACGTTATCAATTATTTAGACTCACTCGTCCGCGCTCCCCAGTTTGCTCCGAGTGATCGGGGCTTCAATGGGGGTTCAGGGAGGGCAAGGCACATGACCTGCGCCGTTGGTGGGCCGTAGTCACCGCGCTGCCAAGCGACCGTCATGAGGTTGCGCAGTTAACCCCTCCTCAACTGCGCAATTCCCCCTCTAGCAGCGCCCAACCGCGCAAGTGGACAACCGCGGACCGGACAGCAATCGTCAGAGCGCTTAGAGTTGGCTATGCAGCTCGACGCTTCCCACTTGCATCGGCAACCGGATGTGCCCGCTCGGTTACCTGCGCAGGTGTCACGCCCGCGCCCTCCTCTAGCAGATAGAAAGAACCATTCAGTCCATCAAACGTAGTCTGGATGCCCGTGACGGATTTGTCCGCAAGATTGCCGGAGTACGTTGTCTTGAAGCCATTGAACTGAAACGTTAGCATCCCGGCAACCTGAACCCATGTGCCGCTAGTTTCCTCTCCGGTGGGGAAGGTGTTGTTGGCGTTGAAGGTCATTGGCGTGGAGTTATATTTGCCGGTTGAGCTCCAGTCGAAAAAAAGCGTCCAGCTTCCAGGAACAGACA
Source organism: Acetobacteraceae bacterium (assembly GCA_019237355.1). GTDB lineage: Bacteria > Pseudomonadota > Alphaproteobacteria > Acetobacterales > Acetobacteraceae > JAFAHH01. The sequence continues at coordinate 2,309 of JAFAHH010001005.1, forward strand.
CGTTGTGTTCTCCTTCTCACACGAGTTGATGTGCAGGAACTGCTTAATTTGGCAGGACCTGTTCTGAGTTACGGCCTTCCCGAAGGCAACGTGGACAGAGCCTTCGATATGATAATGATCGACCGACCCAGGATAATATCGTGGCGAGGCTTTCCAGCGTGCTCTACGAAGTCTTTCATTGCCGGCTGGGCTGCCGGTTCGGTTCGCACGCGAATGCGACGGTTCCGCTCCGCCTCGCCAACGCTGGCCAGTCCGCAGAACGGGAAACGCCACCACCCCACCCACGCGCGCTGCTGGGTCATGGCTATGGTTGTGCCCGAGGACGAGATGAGGGCGCGCAGCGCCCGGGGCTTCCCTGAAAGCCGCTGCCAGAGCACGCTACCAACTTAGCGGCAGCGCAACCGGATTTTAGAGCGTGATCGCTTCAGGCGGAATCGCTGCTGAAGCGTGAATCACGCTCTCAGAGTCTGTCCGGGAACATTGCTAGTTCCTGCATAGCCGTCTGACCATGAGACGGATGGAGGCGAGTAACAGAAAGGCACGCGCCTTCACGTTGAGATTTTCCCAGTCCTTACCCAATCGACGACATCGGTTGAGCCACGCCAGTGTGCGCTCGACGACCCATCGCTTTGGCAGTACGACGAAGCCCTTGGCCTGATCGGATCGCTTGATGATCTGCAACTCGGCAAGTGACAACACACGCTTCAACGCCTCCTGGAATTGCTGCCCCTGATAGCCTGCATCGGCATAAAGCTTCAGCAGGAACGGAAACATCCCGAATAGCGTCGCCAGCAGCATGGCGCCGCCATCGCGATCCTGGATATCGGCCGCGGTCACGAGGGCCTGTAGCAGCAAACCCTGGGTATCGACCAGGACGTGCCGTTTCTTGCCCTTGATCTTCTTCCCCGCATCG